>JBKJMP010000224.1:0-11659 GCA_046596395.1 Gemmatimonadaceae bacterium | reverse complement strand
CTCCGCGCATGGCCGCCTGCGCGGAGAGAAGCGGTTCGTCGTTACGCACTCGGAAATCTTTCCTGGCACGTTCGCGAGTACCACGGAGACCGCCGACTACATGATCCGGACGCTCGGCCTGCGCCGAGCGGCGGTGCTGCGCTGGGGTCCGCGCGGCATGCAGCAAGTGAGCGAGGTGATCGCGGGCGGCTTCGCGATACTCGGCTTTGCCGGCAACAGCGGACCCGATCACACAGATCACTTGCATGGAATGCCTGAATTCCTGATGAGAACAGACAACAGGGAACCGGGAACAGGGAACCGGGAACAGGGAACGGGAAGAAGGAACGGGAAGAAGGAACGGGGAACGGAAAACGGGGAAGTGAACGGAGAACGGAGAACCGAGAACGGAGAACGGTTTCAGCGGTAGCGTCTCACCTCCAGGCGGGGGATGGAACGCAAAAACGGCCCGAGCGAATTCGCCCCGACCGTTGAAGTGTTTTTCCTGTGCCCTGTTCCCTGTCCCCTGTTTCCCTTTATTCAGTAGAGGCTATCCACGGATCGCGCGACATCCAGTTCTCGTCCGGCGCAAACAGGAACACCATGCCGCCGTTTGCGAGCTTCGGCAGGAGCCGCTCGGCGCGCTCCGGCTCGATTGCCGGGCAACCTTCGCTGCGCCCCGCCTTCGACGCCGTCACGTACGGCGCGCCGTGTGCGACCACGCCGCGTGCGAGCGCGTTGTCGTTGAAGCCGTCGGACACGCCCTCCAACCGTAGTCCAACCGAGCGGTACGCACGGCCCGCGGACTTGCCGCGGAAGTCATACGTCGACTTCGCGACATACAGGCCGAGCGACGTCGAGCTGCTTCCCGATGCGTTCGAGAACCGCGTCGGGATGCCATCCGCCGTCGGCGCCGAGCCGCGGCCGTGTGCCACCATGAACGGCCCGTCCACGACGCGCATCGACTCCATGTCGAACACGTAGCCGCGCGGGGCCGTAGCCGGCAGGCCATAATCAACGAAATACAGAAACGGCTTCCGGACTTCCGTCGGGTGCGCGGCCTTGTACGCAAAGTAGCTCTTGAAGGCGCTCGACAGCGCCTCGGGACGACTCAGCGGACGAACGGCTCCCGTAAACGCGTCGAGTGCCGAACGCGTGAGCGCGGCAATCCCTCCCGTCGTGCCCGTTTCTGTCTCGTCCGCTTGAGGACGCTCGACGAACTCGACCGCTGCGGTCAACACCGGCCCATCCTGCTGCGGCGTGCGCGTGACCTGCGCGCCGGTAAAGAGGAGTCCGCTCGCACCGACGAGTACGTTCTGGAGGTACTTGGGTGGGCGCATGCAGTCTCACAGGTGACGGGCGCGAAGGCGCAAGGTGGATCACGTGGCCGGGCAGTCCAAACGCCTCGCGGCCAGAACTTCGAACTGGCGGGATCAAGATTATCACAACTGCGGGTGCCGACGTAAAGTGTTGCTGTGCATGAGATTACGATCGCGCTCGGTGCATCGCTGGACAACGCATCCGATGAATCCGGCAGAACGTCCTAATACACCCCCGCGGCCCCATCGTTGCACTCCCTCCAGCTCCACCACCCCCTCACGCGGAGGAAGGGAATGAAGAGTCGGCTCGGAGCGCTCGCCATCACCTTGATCATCGGCGCATCAGCGTGCGGCGTGAAGAGCACGTCTACGGACATGAATCCGAACGTCTCACGGCTCCCAACGTGCGAGAACGCGTGTTGACATTCGAAGGACGAGCGGACGTGCCCAACAGTTACTTCGAGCTCGCCTGGATCGAGGACGCTCGCACGCGTCTCGCCTGCGGGCCCCGCTGACGGCTCGACGGGGCGATGGCTCACTCGCAGTATTGAGGACATGTCCTTGGGCTGTCCCGAATGAGCGACCAGCGGATCGGTGATATCGCCACAGCGCATCGTGCCGGGTCCAGTGTCGAGACTCTCTTCGACGGGCCTGGCGAGATGCGCGCGATGTGCCGCGCGTTCGACTGGGGTAGCACGTCGCTCGGCCACGCGTCCAGCTGGCCGCTGAGCCTCCGCACGACGGTGGCGACTCTCCTCGCGTCGCGGCACCCGATGTTCCTGTGGTGGGGAACGGAGCTCGTCCAGGTCTTCAACGACGCGTATCGCCCCAGCTTCGCCGAAGGCGGACGCCACCTCCGGGCGCTCGGGGCCCGCGGCGCAGAGTTCTGGACCGAGATCTGGCCAATCATCGGACCACAGATCGATCAGGTAATGAATGGCGGCGAAGCCACCTGGCATGAGAACCAGCTCGTCCCCATCGAGCGCAATGGACGTCTCGAGGACGTCTGGTGGACGTACAGCTACAGCCCCGCGTTCGACGACGGTGGCCGGGTGGGCGGCGTGCTGGTCGTATGCCAGGAGACCACCGCGCAGGTGCTCGCCAATCGCGAGCGGGAGAAACTGCTCGCCGATACAGCGCGCGCCGAGCGGCGCGCCGCGCGCGTGCTCGAGCGGGTGAGTGACGAACACCTCACGATGGACGCGGAATTCCGCATCCTCTCCGTGAACGATGCGGCGCTCGGGAACCTCGGCATGACGCACGAGGACCTGATTGGGCGCACGCACTGGGAGGCGTTTCCCGCGTCGGTCGGCACCGATGTGGAGGCGCGGTATCGACGCGCCATGGCGGAGCAGCGCGAGACGCACTTCGAGCATCACTACGTGGGCGATGGCTACGACCGCCGCCTCGAGATCGACGTCTATCCCACGGACGATTGTGGGCTGGCCATCTTCTGGCGCGACGTGAGCGACGCGTGGCGCACACAGGCGGCGCTGCGCGAACGCGAGGCGCGGCTCCGCGCGATCTACGACGGCACGTACAGCTCGATCGGCCTGCTGTCACCCGACGGAACGCTGCTCGACGCCAACCGGGCGTCGCTCGAGTTCGCGGGCAACACGCGCGATGACTTGGTCGGGCGCAAGTTCTGGGACACCCCATGGTTCACGCCGACGCCCGGAGCATCGGAGTTCGTTCGTGGCGCCGTCGCACGCGCCGCCAAGGGCGAATTCGTCCGTGCGGAGACAGAGCTGCTGCGTCCGTCGGGCGAGGCGGTCACGTTCGACATGTCCTTCCACCCGGTGCGTGACGAGCAGGGCGACGTCGTGCTCATCGTGCCCGAAGGGCGCGACATGACCGAACAGCGGCGCGCCGAGCGCACGATGCGCGAGACCGAGCTGCGGTATCGCGCGCTCTTCAGCTCGATCGATGACGGCTTCTGCGTCATCCAGATGATATTCGACGAGGCCGGCCAGCCGGTGGACTACATGTTCGTCGAGACGAATGCGGCGTTCGACAAGCAGACGGGCTTCGTCGATGCGGTAGGAAAGCGAGTGCGCGAGCTGGTTCCCGGCCACGAATCGAAGTGGATCGATGCCTATGCTCGCGTCGCGAGGACGGGCGAGCCGACGCGGCTGCACGAGCACGCGGTGGCGATGCACCGCTGGTTCGACGCATATGCATTCCGCCTCGACCCCACAGTGGACGGTCGCGTCGCCATCCTCTTTCGCGACGTCACGGCCGCGCACATCGCGGCCGAAGAGCGCGAGCGTCTCCTGCATGCACTCCAGGTGGAGCGCGCGCGGCTTGGCTACGTCTTTCAGCAGGCACCGAGCTTCCTCGCCGTATTGCGCGGGCCGGAGCACGTGTACGATCTCGTGAACGCGGCGTACCTGCGGATAGTCGGCGATCGCGTCAAGATCGGGTGCAGCGTACGTGAGGCGCTGCCCGAACTCGTTGAGCAAGGGTTCGTGGCGCTGCTCGACCACGTGCTCGCGACGGGGCAACCGTTCGTGGGAAAGGAGGTGCAAATCGACCTTGCGCGCACACCCGGTGCGGCGCCCGAGCCGCGTTTCGTCAATTTTGTCTACCTGCCCCTCGTCGAAGCGGACGGCTCACGCACGGGCGTGATCGCCCACGGCACCGACGTGACCGAACAGGTGACAGCGCGACACGAGATCGAGCGGCTGTACGCGGTCGAACAGGAGGCACGTGAGGCACTCCAGGACGCGTTGAAGGTCGCGGAGGCGGCGAATCGCGCGAAGGGCGAGTTCCTGGCCGTGATGTCACACGAGCTTCGCACGCCGCTCAACGCCATCGGGGGCTACGCGGAGTTGATGGAGATGGGAATTCGCGGGGCTGTCACCTCCGAACAAAAGGAGGACCTGCGCCGCATCCAGACGAGTCAGCGCCACCTGCTCGGGCTGATCAACGAAGTGCTCAACTACGCGAAGCTCGAGACCGGCTCGGTGCACTACGAGATCGAGGCGGTGCTCGTGCACGATGCGCTGAACTCGGCCGAGTTGCTCGTCTCGCCGCAGGCGCGCGTGAAGCGCCATACCCTCGAAGTGCGCGAGACGCCGCGCGAGCTGCGCGCCAGCGCCGACGTGGAAAAGCTTCGGCAGACCCTCGTGAACCTGCTCTCGAATGCGGTGAAGTTCACCGACACGGGCGGCCACATCGAGATGTGGTGCGATGCGGACGATGCGAACGTCCACATTCGCGTGCGCGACGACGGCCTCGGAATTCCGCGCGAGAAGCTGGACGTCATCTTCGACCCGTTCGTGCAGGTGCGCTCCGACTTCACGCGTCCCAACGAGGGTACGGGGCTCGGTCTCGCGATCAGTCGCGACCTCGCGCGCGGCATGGGCGGCGACCTCACCGTGGAGAGCGTGGTCGGTGAGGGATCGACGTTTACGCTGACCTTACCGAAGGCGCCCTGAGCGGTGCGGGTGCAGTCGCTCGTCGCAGGAGGAGCCAACCGGCCACGCCAGCAATACTCGACGCCACCAGCACGCCGAGCTTTGCGGCCTCGAGCAGATCCCGATCCACGAAGGCGAGGCCCGCGATGAAGAGCGCCATCGTGAATCCGATGCCGCCCAGCAGGCCGGTCGCGCCAATCATTGGCCACGTCACGCTCGCCGGAAGCGAGGCGATCCCCACTCGCACCGCGATCCACGAGAACGCTGCGATGCCGAGCGGCTTCCCCAGCACGAGGCCGAGAATCACGCCGATCGCGACTGGGCTCTGCGTGGCCGCGGTGATGGTGCTCGCCGACAGCGTCACTCCGGCATTGGAGAGGGCGAACAGCGGCATGATCGCGAACGCGACCACGCCATGGAGCGCATGCTCGAGGCGGATGAGCGGCGGCTGCGCGAGCTCGCACAGCGTCTCCAGTTCCTCGACCGCCGTGTGATGTTGCGGATTAGACAGGACCGTCACGTCGGGGTTGCTCGCGGTCACGTGTGCCGCGTGCGCAAAATCGGCGAGCGCGCGCTGGGCCGCGCTCACGAACGTCCCCTCATGGATCTGCGTGCGCACCGGAATCGTCATCGCGAGCAGGACGCCGGCGACGGTGGCATGCACACCCGACGTGAGCACTGCTCCCCACAACGCGAGTCCGATCGCGGCATAGAACCACGGGTTCCGGATGCCCGCACGGTTGGCAACCGCGGCCGTCAGGAGGATCGCCGCCGCACCGCCGAGGGCGCCCCACGCGACACCGCCCGAGTAGAACACGGCAATGACGAGGATCGCACCGATGTCGTCGACGATCGCGAGCGCAGCAAGAAAGATCTTCAGTCCCGTCGGCACGCGACTACCCAGCAAGGCAAGAACGCCGAGCGCAAAGGCGATGTCCGTCGCCATCGGCACCCCCCATCCCGATGCCGCCGCGCCTTCGCGCGCGACCATCAGGTAAAGGAGTGCCGGCACGAGCATTCCCCCGAACGCCGCGAACATCGGCAGCGCCGCACTCCGCAGCGACGCGAGCTCGCCGGCGATCATCTCCCGCTTGATCTCCAGTCCAACCAGGAAGAAAAAGATCACCATCAGGCCATCATTGATGATCTGATGCACCGTCGCGGCGGTCGTCCAGCCACCGACGCCGATCATGACCGGCGTTTCCCACACCGCGTGATACGCGTGCGACCACGGCGAGTTCGCGAGGCCGAGCGCCAGCGCCGTTGCAACGAGCAGTACGATGCCCCCGGCCGACGCGGTTCCGGCAAATCGCTGGAACGGCGCCATGAGGCGCTCGATCAACGGCTCCTCGATACTGGCCGATCTCGTTGGGTTGCGCTCCCCAGCGTCGTGCTGCTTCATACCGCAAATGTACCACACCGACTTGCGGGCACGGAACTGATGGCGAGGGCAGACACCGCCGACGTACTCTCCATCGACGGGCACGACGTCCGCATCACCAATCCGGCCAAGCCCTACTTCTCGCGCGACGCGCAGCTCACCAAGCTCGAGCTCGTGCGCTACTTCCTCGCCGTCGCACCGGGGGCGATCGCCGGCATCCGCGACCGGCCCATCGTGCTGAAGCGCTTCGTCAATGGCGCCGAGGCGGAGCCGTTCTACCAGAAACGCGCGCCGGACAATCGTCCGGATTGGCTGCGCACCGTCACGCTCGCGTTTCCGTCGGGACGAACGGCGGAGGAGATCGTGGTTAACGATGCGGCGGGCCTCGCGTGGGTCGTGAACCTCGGCTGCATGGAGCTCCATCCACACGCGGTGCGCGCCAACGACCTCGATCACCCCGACGAGCTGCGCATCGACCTCGATCCGGTGCCCGGCGTTGCGTGGAACGACGTCCGCCGCGTTGCGATGGAAGTCAACGCCCTGCTCGAGGAGCTTGGCCTGCGCGGCTGGCCGAAGACCAGCGGATCGCGCGGCATCCACGTCAACGTGCGCATCGAGCAGCGATGGACGTTCACGGAGGTTCGGCGCGCGGCGCTCGCATTCTCGCGCGAGATCGAGCGCCGGGCACCCACGCTCGCGACGTCGAAGTGGTGGAAGGAGGAGCGCCACGGCGTGTTCCTCGACTACAACCAGAACGCGAAGGATCGCACGACCTGCTCCGCCTACTCCGTGCGGCCGCTGCCGGATGCGCGCGTGTCGGCGCCACTCGGGTGGGATGAGGTGTCCGACTGCAATCCCGAGGACTTCACGGTGGCGACGATGCCGGAGCGGTTTGCGCGGATCGGTGATCCGCACGCCGGGATGGATGCGGCTATCGGGTCACTCGAAGGGCTGCTCGAGCTGGCGGATCGCGACGAATCCGCCGGGCTCGGGGATGCACCGTGGCCGCCGCACTTCCGGAAGATGGAGGGAGAGGGCACGCGCGTCGCGCCATCGCGCGCCCGGCGCACCGCGAAGGGCGCGACGACGGCCTCGGCTAGGCCGCGAGCCAGGTTGCCGCTCGTCGTGATTGCCAACTCGCCGGACAAGGACGCCGCGCGCGCCGGCCTCGAGCGATGGAAGGCGCGTCATCCGGAGGTTGTGCCGCATCTCGCCGCGAAGGACGTGCTGGTGGACTCGATGCGCGGACGCTCGTCCACGTGGACGCGCATTCGCGTGAACTTGAAGAACGTGCCGGAGGAGCTCAGGCCCGCGCAGGGCACGCCAGACCCCGACGATGATCCGACGCGCGAGTGGCGTGAGGCCATGAAGGCGAAGTAGGTCGCGCGCTCAAGCGCGGAAGATCTCCGCGAGCTCCTGTGGGGCGACGACCTCGAGTTGCTCGTAGGTGCAGTCCGCAGGATGCTTGTCGGCGCGCCACCGTCTGAAGTGCGCCGTATGGCGAAAGCGCGTGCCCTGCATGTGGTCGTATGCGACCTCCACCACGAGATCGGGGCGCAGCGGCTGCCACGACAGGTCTTTCCCGGTGCTCCATCGACTCGTGGCGCCGGGACGACGCTGCTCGCTGCCCTCGCCCGTCGGCTCCTGCGCCCATGCCTGCCATGGGTGGCCCTCCAGCGACGACACACGATACGGCTCCAGGAAGCTCACGAGCTCCACGCGCTTCGCATTCGTGAAGCTTGCGCAGACCCCGACGTGCTGGAGGTCGCCTGCCGCGTCATGGAGGCCGAGCAGTAGCGAGCCGACCGCGGTGCCGTCTCCGTTCTTGTGCCAGCGAAAGCCCGCGACGACGCAATCGCACTCGCGCGCGTGCTTCACCTTGAGCATCACGCGCCTGTTGGGCTCGTAGACGCCGGTCGCGAGCTTGGCCATCACGCCGTCGAGCCCTGCGCCCTCGAAGCGGCAAAACCAGTCTGACGCGGTCGTGTGGTCAGTCGTCGCGGGCGTGATGTGCAGCGGTGGTTTCGCATCGCCGAGCAGTTCCACGAGCGCCGCGCGCCGCTCGGCGAACGGCGCGCCGCGGAGGTCGCGGTCGCCGAGGCAGAGGAGGTCGAAGAACACCACCGACGCGGGCATCACGCCGGACAACATCTTCACGCGCGACGCTGCCGGATGCAGGCGCATCTGGAGTGCATCGAAGTCGAGCCTACCCTCCCGCGCGATGACGATCTCGCCATCCAGCACGCAGCGCCCGGGCAATTGCTCGTTGAGCCGCTCGACGAGCTCGGGGAAGTAGCGATCGAGCGGCTTCGCGTCGCGGCTCTGCATGACGATCTCGCCACCATCCCGGAACACGAGGGTACGAAAGCCGTCCCACTTGGGCTCGAAGATCCAGCCTTCGCCAGGCGGAAGGGCGCTCACGCTCCTGGCCAACATCGGCATGAGCGGCGGATTCACGGGGAGGTTCATTGGGAAATGCTACGATCAGGCACGGAAGTACGACAACTGCCAACAGCGCGTCCGTCGTACCAGGTCCGGCCGTTGTCGGCCGTCGGTCGTCAGCCGTCACGTTGTCGGGTGTGCTCCTTGCACTTGTGCCCGTTACACCCCGATGAGGCAACGGATATGATCTCCACAGAACACCGCCGCGACACAGACGACCGCCCTACGATCGAGGGCGTCGTCGTCCGCCAGGACGACATCGAGACGGTTAAGGGGATCCGCGCAGTCGCGTACCTCTTCCGCGGCATGGCGGTGCTCCTGCTGTTCCTCATGGCGGTGCAATTGGCCGCCGGGCTCTCCGGCACGGTGGAGGTGTCGATCGGGGTCCTGGTGGCCGAGGCGGTGCGCCTCGTCATCTTCGCGGGGCTCCTCTGGGGCCTCGGCGACCTCGCCGTGCTCTGGGTCAAGTCGCACTACGACATCCGCGCCTCGCGCATCCTCCTCGCGCGGCTCACCTACATGGTCCGGCAGATCGGTGAAGCGGACGGACGGCTTCCGCCAGAAAGTGCAGGCTCCCGCGAGGATCGTGGGCGGTAGCGGCCCTCGGCCCTCCCGCTTCACCCTTCGGCGCTCACGGGCACTGCTCGTGGGAAGCACGCTCGGCGCGTGCATCACGGGCTTCGTCTTTCCCTCGCACGCTGTCGTGCTGCTCCAGGGAGCAACGAACCCACTCGCGGGCAAACGTCTCTACGTCGACCCGAATTCCGCAGCGCAGCGGCAGGCTGAGACGATGCGCCGGTCGCGGCCGCAGGATGCGCAGCTCGTCCAGCAGATCGCCAGCCAGCCCACGGCCCGGTGGCTCGGCGGCTGGGTGGGCGACATCGCCCGCGAGGTGGACAACGCCGTCTCGACCATCACGCGCGCCGGCGCACTGCCCGTGTTCGTCGCGTACAACATTCCGAATCGCGACTGCGGGCAGTACTCCGCAGGCGGCGCCAACGGGAGTGATGCGTATCGCAAGTGGATTTCCGCATTCGCCGATGGCATCCGCAACCGTTCCGCGATCGTGATCCTCGAGCCCGACGCGCTGGCCGGCATGGACTGCCTGAATGGCGCGAGCCAGGCCGACCGCGTTGCGCTGCTCTCCTATGCGGTGGACGTCCTGAAGAGCCGACGTGCGTCGGTGTACATCGACGCCGGCCACGCGCGCTGGCATCCGGTGGAGAAGATGGCGGCGCGACTGCGCCAAGTGAGCATCGACAAGGCCGATGGGTTCTCGCTCAACGTGTCCAACTACATCGACAACACGGCGAACATTGCGTACGGCGAGCGGCTCTCGAAGCAACTCGGCGGCAAGCACTTCATCATCGACACCAGCCGCAATGGGCTCGGCAGCACGAACGACTGGTGCAACCCCCGCGGCCAGGCGCTCGGCGTCGCGCCCACGACGAATACGGGACACCCACTCGTGGATGCGTTCCTGTGGGTCAAGCAGCCCGGTGAGTCCGACGGCACGTGCAAGGGGGGCCCGAAGGCCGGCTCGTGGTGGACCGAGATCGCGCTCGAGCTGAGTCGCGCTGCCAGTACGCTCGCGCGGACAGTCGCGAGGTAGTGAGCGGCGTTCTAGGTTAGGCGGCATGCGCAGTCCTGCACGTCATCGACGCACGCCCCGCCTCGCACTCGCCTGTCTGCTGCTCGCAGGCTGCGTGCTGATCACCGTCAAGCGCGACGCTTCCGCCGAGGTGATCCGCATCGATGGGTCGCAGGGCGTGATGCCGCTCGTGATGGTGATTGCGACTGCGTACCGGGAGGCGCATCCTGGCGTTGTGATCGAGATGGGCGCGGGGCTGGGGTCGCGCGCGCGCATCGATTCGTTGGTGTCTGGGCGGATCGACATCGCACTCGCGAGCATCGGGGTGGCGCCAGCGGAGATGGCTCGGCAGGGCATCACCGTTCGCGAGATTGCGCGGGTGCCAGTGGTCTTCGCGGTGAACCGCGGTGTGAGCGTGGCGAGCCTGACGCAGCGCCAGGTGTGCGACGTCTACGCCGGCGCGATCACGAACTGGCAGGCGCTTGGGGGCCCGGACCTCCCGATCGCCCCTCGCACGCGTCCCGCCGGCGAGGTGGATGGCGATGTCGTCGTGGCGGGGCTCGGGTGCTTTCGTGCGGCGGCGGCGTCGGGCGTCGCGCGGGCGATGCACCTGCCGGAGGACATGTCGCGCGACCTGGAGGCAACGCCTGGTGCGATCGGCATGACGTCCACGCCCTTCGTGCAGCGGAGTGCGGGACGCGTACGCGCGCTCGCGCTCGATGGCGTGCACGCGAGCGCGGAATCGGTGCGCAGCGGGGCGTATCCACTCGTGCGCGCGGCCTACCTTCTGGTACGTGAGGGCGCTTCGCCTGCCACGCGGCGCTTCGTCGAATTCGCGATGAGCGACGAGGCAAGCTCGATCATCCACTCGAACGGCGGCGTGGCAATTCGATGAGTGTTCCCGTTCCCGGGCGTCCGGCCACCCCGACGGCGCGCCGCAGTGCCTCGCGCATGGCGTTCTACGGCCATCTGTGGTTCGGCGTGATCTTCTCGGCCGCGCTCATCGTGATCTCGGTGACCGGTATCCTCTTGAACCACAAGCGTGCGCTCGGCCTCATGCCCGACGTGCCGCATACGCCCACGGCACCGTTTACCGCGTCGCTGCCCATCGACCGGCTTGCGTACATAGCGCTCCAGGCGGCGGATCCCACGGGGAAGGAGTCACTGAGCCTTCGCAGCATCGACCGCATGGACGTCCGGCCGCGCGATGGGTTGGTGAAGGTCCGGCTGCGCAACCGGTCGTCAACGGAGGTCACCGTCGACGTCGTGAGCGGGCGGGTACTCCACATCGGCGCCCGCGGCGATGCCTATCTCGAGAAGCTGCACTCCGGCGAGATCTTTGGCGGACAGGGCGTCCTCCTGAGCGACGCGGCGGCAGTGGCGCTGCTCATCACCGTCATCACCGGGTACTGGCTCTGGCTCGTCCCCAAGTTGCGCCGAAAGAGCGAGGACGGCTCCGAATGACGATTGGGACCGTCGCACTCCTGCTGGGGATCTTCCTGGTGCCCGCGGTGCTGTTGTGGGCGGG
>JBKJMP010000186.1:0-11125 GCA_046596395.1 Gemmatimonadaceae bacterium | reverse complement strand
GCCCCGCCATCCGACGTCCGATATCGAACCTCATGTCGGAGATCATCGGCACGTTCGTGCTCGTGCTCGCGCTGTCCGCGGTGCTGGGGCCCGGCAACTTCGTTCCCAACTCCGATCTCGCGAAGGGCATCGGCCCGCTGATGGTCGGCCTCATCGTGTGGTCCATCGGACTCTCGCTCGGCGGCACCACGGGGTATGCCATCAACCCGGCGCGCGACCTCGGCCCGCGCATCGCGCACGCGCTGCTGCCGATTCCGGGAAAGGGTTCCTCGGATTGGTCCTACGCGTGGATTCCCGTCGCTGGCCCGATCATCGGCGGCATCCTTGGCGCGCTGTTCTACAAACTGCTGTGGACCGCATGACGAAATGCATCCTCGCCCTCGACGCGGGCACCACGAGCTCGCGCGCCATCCTGTTCGACCATGCGGGGAGCATCCTCGCCGTCGCGCAGAAGGAGTTTCCGCAGATCTTCCCGAAGCCGGGGTGGGTGGAGCACGACCCCCTCGACATCTGGTCCACGCAGGCGGGCGTTGCCGCGGAGGTGCTCCAGAAGGCGAACCTCAAGGCGACGGACGTCGCCGCGATCGGCATCACGAATCAGCGCGAAACCACCGTGGTGTGGGATCGCGAGACCGGACAGCCGATTCACAATGCCATCGTGTGGCAGGACCGGAGGACTGCGTCGATCTGCGACCGGCTCAAGGCGCGCAAGCTCGATCGCCTCATCCGCAAGAAGACCGGCCTCGTGATCGACGCGTACTTCTCGGCTACAAAAGTCCAGTGGTTGCTCGCGAACGTGAAGGGCGCACGCGCACGCGCGAAGGCTGGCAAGCTGGCGTTCGGCACGGTGGATTCGTGGCTCGTCTGGAACCTCACGGGAGGAGCGGTTCACGCGACCGACGTGAGCAATGCGTCGCGTACGATGCTTTACAACATCGTGAAGGAGGAGTGGGATGACGAGCTCCTGAAGATCTTCGGCGTGCCGCGCTCGATGCTGCCAGAGGTTCGTTCATCGAGCGAGGTGTACGGGGAGAGCACGCTGCTCGGCGCCCCGGTGCCGATTGCCGGCATCGCGGGTGATCAACAGGCTGCGTTGTTCGGGCAGTTCTGCATCAAGCCCGGCATGGTGAAGAACACGTATGGCACCGGCTGCTTCATGCTGATGAACACCGGCACCAAGCCGATCGCGTCGAAGAACAACCTGCTCACCACCGTTGCGTGGCGCATCGGCAACCGCACCGAGTATGCGCTCGAGGGGAGCATCTTCATCGCGGGCGCGGTGGTGCAGTGGCTGCGTGATGGGCTGCACCTCATCCGTTCGTCGGAGGAGGTGGAGGCGCTCGCGGCGAGCGTGCCGGACACCGGCGGCGTGTATCTCGTGCCAGCATTTGCCGGGCTCGGCGCACCGCACTGGGACCAGTATGCGCGCGGCACGATGGTGGGCCTCACGCGCGGCACCACGGGGGCGCACATCGCGCGCGCGGCGCTCGAGGGGATCGCGCTTCAGGTGATGGACGTCCTGAAGGCGATGGAAGCCGACGCGGGCATCAAGCTGAAGGAGCTGCGCGTCGATGGCGGGGCATCCGCGAATGATCTGTTGATGCAGTTGCAGGCAGATCTGCTCAACGTGCCGGTCGTACGGCCGAAGGTCGCGGAGACGACTGCGCTCGGCGCCGCGTATCTCGCTGGGCTCGCGGTTGGCTTCTGGAAGAGCGAGGCGGAGATCGCTCGGCAATGGCAGGCCGACAAGCGCTTCAAGCCGGCGATGAAGCCTGCGGCGAGAGCAGCGCTTACAGCGGGATGGACGAAGGCGCTGAGCCGGGCCAAGCGGTGGGAGGCGCCGGATTCATGATCGGGTGGCGAGGCTGGCGAGGATCCGACGGAATGCATCATTGCCGCGCCTGGCGCGCTTGCAGCCAGCGTTCGAAGGATGGCGCGCTTTCCCCGGACCGTTGACCGCCGAGAAGACCCTCGACGCTGATGTCCTCGTCCAGATCCGGCCAGCGAATCCCGTCGCCGTTACCGATCAGTTCCCAATGTGCGCGCTCCGCGGGACTCCCGTGTGCGAGTCGTGGATACCAGTTTAGCGGCACCGAAATTTCCCGGCCGTCGGTCAGCTCCACGATCAGTCGCTCATCCGTCAGCCGAATGGCTCGGGCGAAATCCGTCGGCGGGCCATCAACTCGCGAAGAACTCATGCCAACTCCTGAGTAGGACATCCTGGTTTGCCTTGACCACTCGCATGATTCGTCCCATCTCCCGGTCGGAGAAGCCGCGATTCCATTCTATCTCGACCGGAACCATCCAGAGCTTTGCGCGCCGCCGGTCGCGCTGAACGTGCACGTGCGCCGGCTCGCCAGAGTCCGACGCATAGAAGAAGAATCGGTAGGGGCCGCTGTGGAGGACGGTGGGCACGTTTCACAAGCTGTACTCCCCGTGCCGATGCACGCGTACCTGTTCATTGCCTCTCGGATCGATCGACTTCACCGCCCATCGCTCGCGCTGCCCGGCGCTGACGGGAAGTGATGTCGGGCTTCGTCAGGCGAGTGATGCGAGGCGCCTAATATGAGGCGTGGCAATGCCGGCCGCATCTATTCGCCGAGTCCGGTGTCGCCCCGCAACAACGCGAGCTCCCGTTCCGGCCGAGCGAGAGTTCATGTATTCTCTCCCTCAGCCGTCGCTCGACCTTACCTGTTTTCCCGAGTCTCCTCATGATCGCCTCCAGGTATTCTCGCTCGCTGCTGACGGCCGCGCTCCTCACGGCGCGCAGGAAACTCGGCCTCCCACCGGGCGCGTGAGCCAATGCGCCTGCGCCTGTTGTGCGCTACCCTCCTGCTCGCGTGCGGGTGCGCGCCGACGGGTGCAGGCGTGAGCGCCACGCCCGCAGTGCACCGAGTGCCGATCATCATCGCGCACCGCGGCGCGAGCGGTCATCGCCCCGAGCACACGCTCGAGGCGTACGAGCTCGGCGTCCGCCAAGGGGCGGATTACATCGAGCCCGACCTCGTGATCACGCGGGACGGCGTGCTCGTCGCACGACACGAGCACCGGCTCGACGAGACGACCGACGTCGCCACGATGTTCCCAGCGCTCCGCACGACGAAGCGACTCGGTGCGGACAGCGCGACGGGATGGTTCGTCGAGGACCTCACGCTGGCGGAGTTGCGCACCCTGCGTGCGCGCGAGCGCCTGCCGTCGCGCTCTCATGCGTACGACGGACAGTTCCTCATCCCGACGTTCGACGAGGTGCTCGCGCTCGCCGTGCGTCTCAGTCGCGAGACCGGGCGCACCATCGGCGTGTACCCGGAGACGAAGTCGCCGTCGTACTTCCGGAGCATCGGCCTGCCGCTGGAGGACAAGCTCATCGCGGCGCTCAAGACGCACTGGTCCGATCTCGCGAGCGCGCCGGTGTTCGTGCAGTCGTTCGAGGTGGGGAATCTCAAGCAGCTTCGCGCGACGACGAGTGTGCGTCTCATCCAGCTCATGGATGCGCAGGGCGGCCCTGATGACGTGCCGAGCATGACGTACGCTGCGATGGCGAGCGCGGCTGGCTTACGCGACATCGCGCGCTATGCGCACGGGGTCGGCGTCGCAAAGCGGTTGATCCTTCCGCTACCGGGGCCGGCGACGAGCCTCGTGACCGACGCGCACGCGGCGGGCCTGCTCGTGCACGTGTGGACGTTCCGCTCGGACGCGCCGTTCCTGCACGCGCAGTACGGTGGTGATCACGCAGCCGAGTATCGCGAGTTCGCGCAACTCGGCGTCGATGGCGTGTTCAGTGATTTCCCCGACCATGCGGTAGCCGCGATGCGGGTTCCAGTCGGCAGCTGAGGTCATAGCCACGGCGAACTGCGGTCAAGTGCTTTGACACGGAGCGCACGGAGGAACACGGAGGACACGGAGAAAACCAGAAGGTCATGTTTTTCCTTTCTCTTCCTGGTCTTGCAGTTCTCCGTGTCCTCCGTGTCTCCGTGTCCTCCGTGTCAATGCTCTTCCGTAGTGTCAAACGAATACTCAGCCTTACTTGAGAACCCGAGTCGTATAGACCACCCCATCCGGCGTACTCCCCGCAGCCAGATGGCCAACGACAGTTCGCGTAGCCACATCGATGATCGCGACGCGCGACTCCTTGCTCAGCGACTGGAAGATGTACCGCCCGTCCGGCGTGATCGCGATGCCCTGCGGGCCGGCTCCAGGAAGCGCGATGCGCCCCAACTCGCGATGACTCGCGCGATCGAGGAATCGGATTTCATCTCGGCGCATGTCCGGCAGCACGACGGTGCGTACGTCCGGCGTGAAGAGCACGCGATATGGCCAGCCGAATCCCTCAGCGGCCGTGCGCACCGCGCCGCTCGCATCGACCACGCTGATCTTCCCCGTGTTGTTGCTCCCGACCCAGACCTCCTTGCCGTCCGGCGTGACGTTGATCGCCTCGGGGGTCTGCGGCACCTCGACACTTCGCACGAACGCACCCGTGCGCAGGTCGAGCTCCGAGATCGTGTTGCTGCCCATGTTGCCCGTGTACGCGCGCGATCCGTCGGCGACGACGCCCACCATGTGCGACCCATTCCCCTGCGTCGCGATCGCGCTGCGTACTGCGCCGGCAATCACATTCACGAGCACGACATGCCCGCTGCCCTCGGACGTGACGGCAACGACGCTGTCGCCCGGAAGGAACGCGATGCCGTGCGGACGTGCGTGCGTGCCGAGGTCGATGGTGCGAACCACGCGCATGGCGGGAACGGCGATCACCGTGAGCGTGCGGCCCGGCTGCCCTGTAGTCCGTGACGACGGCGAGGTTGCCGTCGGGCGACAGCACGATCTCGTGCGGACCGTTGCCGGTAGGCACGGTACCGAGCGTCTGCCCGCTGCCGACGTCGATGATGGTGGCGGTAGAGGGCTGCTTGTTCGTGACGACGAGGGTGCCCGTGAGGCCAGGCACCTGGGCGCCGAGTGTGTTTGCGGCGAGTACGAGCGAGGCGAGCGCGTGGCGCATGGGGGGGTCGCTGGAGGGCGGACGGAGCGTACCCCAAGTCTCAGCATTGTGTCAGGGGTTCGCTACACTCCTCACCCCCGACCCCAGACCCCAGACCCGGCTTTGAACTCAACAACCCCGAGCCCCTGACCCTTCACCCCAGACCCGTCTTTTTACAGACGGGTTGGGAGTGAAGAGTAAGGTGTGATGAGTTTGGTGTTCAACGCCGAGGTGGGGGTCAAGAGTCTTACTATTGCATCTACATCGTGTACAGCACCTGCCTGTTCTGCAATCGGGCCCTCGGCAGCAACGAAGCCCTCGAGCACTTCCCCGTTGGCCGACGTCTCGCCTTCGACTCGGCCAAGGGGCGACTGTGGGTCATCTGCCCCTCGTGCACACGCTGGAACCTCACGCCGCTCGAGGAGCGCTGGGAAGCCGTCGAGGAGGCCGAGCGTCTCTTTCGCGCCAGCAGGCTTCGCGTCTCGACGGACAACATCGGCCTCGCACGCGTCGCGGACGGGACCGACCTGGTGCGCGTCGGGAGCCCCGAGCGTCCCGAGCTCGCCGCGTGGCGCTACGGCGAGCAGTTCACTCGGCGCCGGCGAAAGTACCTGATCGTCGCGGGGGTCGGCGCGGTAGCGGGCGCAGCCCTTATCGGCGGGGGCCTTACGGCGGGCGTCGGCGTGGTGTCGGCGGTTCAGATGGGGTCGTTGCTGTGGAAGACCTCGCAGCGTGGCTTGCCGTTGAGTGTGATCGCGCGCTTCCATGGCCAGCAGGGAGCGCTCGTGACGGTTCGGCGAAAGCATCTCAGGACGACGATGATCGACGTCGACTCGGACGGCGGGCTGGCGATCAACGTCTCGCAGGGCAAGAAGAACGTGCGCGTCGAGGGGCTGGCTGCCCGCCGAGTGGCCGCGTCGCTCTTTCTGGCGGTGAATTACGGTGGCGGGAAGAAGGAGGACGTCGAGAGCGCCGTGGAGCGTCTCGCGCGCGCCGGCGGTGCGGAGGAATTCCTTGGCGGCATCGCGCGAACCGGCGCACGGCTCACGAACGTCCTGCCCGAGAAAAGCCTCTTCAAGCGCGACATCTCGATGAAGGAGCCACCGCCGACCGGCCTGCTCGCCCTCGGCAAGACGCTGAGCCTCGCGATCGAGATGGCACTGCACGAGGAGCAGGAGCGGCGCGCGCTCGAGGGTGAGCTCGTGGAGCTCGAGGAGGCGTGGCGCGAGGCGGAGGAGATCGGCGCGATCGCGGACGACATGTTCCTCCCCGCGGGGATCGAGCGCACCCTGGATCGCCTGCGCGGTAGATAGTCGTCCCCTTTTGTCATCCTGAGCGAAGCGAAGGATCTGCACTTCCGACGTTCAGATCCTTGGCTTTGCTCAGGATGACATGGGGCTTCGCTCAGGATGATATGGGGGGCACTTGCGTAATTAGCTAATTAGCTTATTATGCAATCAGACCCTAGCCACTCCGCTCCTCGTGACCACCCCCAACGCCGTCTTCAAGGCTCTCGCCGACCCCACCCGGCGCGAGATCCTCGCCCTCCTCCGCGACGGGCCGATGACCTCCGGCGACATCGCCGAACGATTCCCCGTCGCCTGGGCCACCATCTCCCGACACCTCGGCGTCCTCCGCGAGGCCGACCTCGTCCTCTCGACCCGCGACGGAAACGCCATCAGCTACGAGGTGAACACCACCGTCTTTCACGACTTTGTCGACCACGTGATGGGCTTACTCGATACCGGAGACAACCATGCGTAGACTCCCGGAATTCCTCCTGCTCGCCGTCTGCATCGCGTCCGCCTGGGCGTACACCGCGATGCCTCCCGTCGTGACCGCCGGCCTTTCCTGGATGCTCCCGGTCTCCAGCCTTCCGGCGGACGAGGGTCCGCGGGCCCTCGCAGCGTTCAGCGTTCCCGTCGCTCTCATCATCCTGCTGGGCTTCTACCGTTGGGCCACAGCAGCATCCCGCGCCGCGAAATACGAGAAGTTCGCCGACACGCTCGACGTCGTGATCCTTGCCGTCATCGCCCTCGTTTCCACGATCCATCTTGGTCTCCTTGCGACGACACTCGGCTGGACCGGCCCGACGGCAACGATCGTCGGCATCATCCTCGGCGCCAGCCTCGCGGTGATGGGCAACGTGATGCCACGCCTCCGCCCGAACGCCATTGCCGGACTGCGCACCGCGGCGATGAAGAACGACCCCGTGGCATGGCGGAATGCGCATGCGTCGTTCGGTCGCCTGTGGATGATCGGCGGCGCGGTCGTGATCGCCACCGCCCTTTTCGCACCGCGGTACGCGCTCGTGACACTCATTGGGGCGGTGCTCATTTCGCTCCTGCTTGCTCCGCTCGTCACTCGCCGAGCGTTGGCTCGGGCCGCCGCGCTCCGGCCGATCCGGTGAGACGGCGTCGGCTGTGTTTTGGGGTCAGAGTCGAACCGGGGTCAGAGTCGCATGTATCATTACTTCGACTCTGACCCCATCCTCCTGGTCCCTCAGTGAAAGCTCCCCCGACCCGCGACGTCGACCAGCCCCTCCACGAGGACGTCCGCCGCCTCGCGGCCGCACTCGGCCGAGTGATCCGCCGGCTCGAGGGCGAGGACGCATTCATCACCGTAGACACCCTGCGCCGCGACGCACGCGCACGCCGTCGAGGTGACGAGGGCGCGCAGTCGCTCGAGTCACTGCTCGCGACCGTCCATGCCCTGTCGGTCCCCTTGGCCGCCGTCACCGCGCGCGCCTTCACGCTGTTCTTCCTCGTCATCAACACCGCCGAACAGGTGCATCGCGTTCGCCGCAGCCGCGCGTACGCGAACGACGCCGACGCCGCTCCGCAGCCAGCCTCCGCCCGCTGGACCATGCGGACCCTGCGCGAAGCCGGCCACTCGGCCGACGAAGTGCTCGACCACATCATGCGCCTCGACGTCCGCCCTGTGCTCACCGCGCATCCAACGGAATCCACGCGACGCACATTGCTCGCGCTTCAGGCGCGCGTCGCGGAGCTGCTGCTCATCTGGGAGGTCACTCCGCACTCCGAGCGCCGCTCGCTCGAGGAACGTCTCGATGCCGAGATCGAGCTACTGTGGCTCACGTCGGAGGTACGACGCGATCGCCCGACGGTGCTCGACGAGGTGAGCACCGGGCTCTGGTACCTCGAGACCCGCCTCATCGACGCCAGCGCCACGGCGCGTGACGCACTCATTCGCGCCTTCGAGGATGAATTCGGCGCCACGGCCGACGCGCTCCGCATCCCTGTGCCGATTCGGCTCGGCAATTGGGTCGGCGGTGATCGCGACGGAAATCCCAACGTCACGCCATCGACGACGATCGCCGCCGCGCGCCGCGCGAGCCACGTGATCCTCGGTCGCTACGGCCGCGCGCTCGACGACCTCATCGAGCGTCTCGCCCTCTCCGCGCAGTATGCCGACCCGCCGGAGGAGTTGCTGGCGTCCCTCGAGGTCGATCGCGTCGCGCTGCCGCAGGTGTTCGCCACGAACGGAGGGCGCAACGCGTCCGAGCCCGTGCGTCTCAAGCTGAGCTTCATGGCGGCACGCGTTGCTGCCACGCGCCGGCTCGTCGCATCACGCGACGCCGGAACGCCAGCGGCGGAGCCAGCAGCGTACCCGAATGCAGACGCATTCGATGACGACCTCATGATCGTTCGCCGAGCACTCCTGTCCGCGGGCGCGATGGAAGCGACCCGCACGGTGCTCGACCCACTCATCGCCGTCGTGCGGGCGCATGGCTTTCATGGTTTCATGATGGACGTCCGCGACCATGCCGATATGCATCGCGCCGCCGTGGACGACATCGCATCGATCCTCGGTCTCGGCGCGCTCGACGCGGAGGCCATGCGAACGGAGCTCTCGGGGCGACGTCCGCTCGTCGGCGCACATCTCCCCGTGAGCGATGCAACGCGCCGAGTGCTCGACACGTTCCACGCGATCCGGATCATCCAGAATGAGATGGGCGAGGCTGCGTCCTCCACGTACATCGCGTCGATGACGCGGGAGCCCGCTGATCTCCTGCGGATCCTGCTCCTCGCGCGTGAGGCCGGCCTCGTGGACCTCGCCGGCGACAATCCGGTGTCGCGCCTCGACGTGGTCCCGCTCTTCGAGACGTTGCAGGATCTCGAGAATGCGCCCGTCGTCATGCGCGCGATGCTCGACGATCCGCTCTACCGAAAGCAGCTCGCCGCGCGCGGCAACCGGCAGGAAGTCATGCTTGGCTACTCCGACTCGGCAAAGGACGCCGGCCTCCTCGCGGCATCGTGGGCGCTGTATCTCGCGCAGGAGTCGCTCGCCGAGGTCTTTCGCGATTCGGGGATCTCGCTGCTGCTCTTTCACGGCCGCGGCGGGGGTGTGGGGCGCGGCGGTGGGTCGCCGGTCTATCGCGCGCTGTCCGCACTGCCGCCCGACACGGTGGACGGGCGGATCAAGATCACCGAGCAGGGGGAGATCATCTCGCAGCAGTTCGGGCTCCTGCCCGTCGCGGAGCGCTCGCTCGAGGTGACGGTGTCGGGCGTGCTGCTGCACGACTTCAATGATTGGCGAACCTCGCGCGATGCCTCCCAGGTAGCGAGGTATCGCGACGTGATGCGCGCGCTCTCCGATCGTTCGGTTCGTGTGTATCGCGGGCTGGTGCACGAGAGCGCCGACGTCTTCCGGCTCTTCCAGGCGGCCACGCCGATCGCGGAGCTGGCAGACGCGCGCTTCGGGTCGCGGCCGGCGTATAGGCCCGGCGCGAACGCGAGCATCGATGGCATTCGCGCGATCCCGTGGGCGTTCGGCTGGACGCAGATTCGCCTCATGCTCACGGGATGGCTCGGCGTGGGTACTGCGCTTGGCGAATGGTGCGCGACGGACGAGGGGCTCGCCGAGCTGCGCGAGATGGCGCGCTCCTGGCCGTTTTTCGACGACTTTCTCGCGAAGGTCGAGATGGTGTGCGCGAAGACCGATCTCGCGATCGCGCGCGCATACGTCGAGAGCCTCGGCGGAGACCTCGAGCTGCTCGCCATACTCGAAGCCGAGTATCAGCGCACGATCGGCGCGGTGCTCCGCATTCGTGAGACGTCCGTGCTCATCGGCGATGTGCCCGTGCTTCAGGCGGCGATCACGTTGCGCAACCCGTACGTCGATCCGCTGTCGCTGATCCAACTCGCGTACTTGCGGAAGAAGCGTGCAGCCGAAGCGAGCGGTGAGGATCACGAGGCGATCGACCAGGTGCTCGCGACGACGGTAAGCGGGATAGCGCAGGGACTACGGAACACGGGCTGAATGACCGGACGGTTGCGGCACGCGGATGGCGCCACGGTTGCGTGCATCCGGGAGTTCGCAGTCGCAATCGCACCCGTTCGCCGCACGCCGCACGCAACCGGGGCTCGTCCCGCGTACCGCAACCGGCTCTTAGAACGCAGTCATGTGTGTCACCTTGAGCGCCAGCAGGCGCTCGTTGCGCACCCCCGTACGCGTATCCTGGCGCTCAGTATACACGAGGTACATGTCGCTCAGCGGACGATAGCGGAACGCCACGCGCGCATTCGTCACGAAGGCCCGCGTCTGGGTGTTGTACTGTGTGTACGCACTCCCATAGAGTCGCGTGGACCACGCGTACCGGACCCGCAGGCTCGCCAGGTCGGCGGTGAAGTCGCCCGCATCGCGAACCACGTCGTTTCGCTGGACTGACCCCTCGACACTCAGGTCATACCGCGCGCGCCAGACGAGCGACCCGCTTGCCGACCTGCGCCTGCCGTCGTAGAACCCGCCAACGCTCGCATTCAGGTTGAGCGACACCGCGCGCCCGTCGCCGGTGTTGTACCGCGCGGCGACGTCGCTCCATTCATAGCTGCCGGCGGCGACCTGCTGGCCTGGAAAGATCGCAAAGGGCGCATCGACCCGGTCGAATTCGTTGCGCACCTCGATCCCGATCTCGCCTTCCGGCCGCAGGAGCACATTCAGTCCGGCCTCGATCGAGCGCGTCGCGAGCTGGTAGGACAGGTCGGTGATACGGTGCATCTCTACGTACGGGTTCACTTCCTGCACCCCGGGAGTCGTCGGCCGAGCGTGGACGCCCGCGGTGCCGTAGACCTGCTGCATTCCGCGCCGGCGCACGAAGCCGAGTCCCGGGTCGAACTGGTCGGACAC
>JBKJMP010000155.1:0-2916 GCA_046596395.1 Gemmatimonadaceae bacterium | reverse complement strand
GGCCAAAAGCGCATGCGCACCTGGCCGGATGCGTTCTTCGCGGGCAAGGAGGATCTCACCTATCGCCTCGACTACGAGCGGTACAACGACGCGTCGATCGTGCTCGATGCCGAGCCGGGGGACGTGATCTACTGGCCATCCGACTACTGGCACATCGGGGAGGCGTCGGACGGCCGCATGTCGGCCGCGGTGAGCCTCGCACTGTTCATGGACCCTCGGCCCGGGGAGGAGCTGCTGTCGGTCGCGGGACGCATGGCGTATGGACGCCTCGCAGCGGATGAGGCGGAGGTTGACGATGACGTCTCGCGCGAAGTGGCCGCGCTGCGCGCCGTCGCCTCGGATCCAAGGCTCGCGCGCACGCTCCACCTGCGACGCCTCAACCGCGAGACGGCCTACGCCTTCGCTCGCGCTCCCGCTGCGCTCCCGATGCGAGCGCTTGGCGATGATGAACTCGTCGTAGTCCCGGCGCCATAT
This sequence comes from Gemmatimonadaceae bacterium, assembly GCA_046596395.1. Classification (GTDB taxonomy): domain Bacteria; phylum Gemmatimonadota; class Gemmatimonadetes; order Gemmatimonadales; family Gemmatimonadaceae; genus AG11. The sequence continues at coordinate 2,442 of JBKJMP010000155.1, read as the reverse complement.
CCGATCACCTGGACGCCCGACGGGGACGACCTCACGTGCTCGGCGTGCGGGCATGGATTCAGGATCACGGCAAGTCCGCCCGTGCTCGCGTTGCTCGAGCGCTTGAACTCGGGTCAGCCGGGGCGCGTGGGTGCACTCGCGGCCCAGTACGCGGGAACTGCGATGTCTCGCGGCGTGGAGGTCGAAACCACACAGGAGGACGTGCGGGCCATTCTCGAGAAGCTGCTCAGCATTCGGGGCGTCCTGCTGTCATCCTGAACGCAGCGAAGGTCGTGATCTGGACATATCTCAGAGGAATTGGTGACCGGTGGATCACGGCACCAAAGCCGGCGGCGACACCTTCACCCGCCCGATCATGTTCGCGTCGCCACCGAACCAGATCTGCCGCGTGGCCTTGTCGAATACCATGTGGCGGATCGTGTTGGGTCCGTCGGCGGCGATCGTGACCGTCTCGGTAAAGGCTTTCTTCGCCGGATCGAACGCGACGAGCCGGTTTGGTTGCACGCCGGTCTCCGCCGTCCACACCCGCCCGCGATCATCCACCGTCATCGCGTAGGGCAGCGACGCGTTGCCCGACGGCAGCGCCCACTCCTCCACCGCGCCCGTCTTTGGATCGAGGCGGCCCAGGTAGCCGCGAGTGTAGTCGCCATACCAGACGCCGTCGTCACCCGTGATGGCGATGCGACGCGGACGCGCGTTGGCCGCCGGGAGTGCGTACGCCTTGAACTCGCCGGTCGATGGCTCGATCATGCCGATCTTGTTGGTCCCGAAGAGGTCGAACCACGGGCGGTCCTTCGAGTCCATCCAGATTCCGTACGGACGCGACCTCGCTTCCATCTTCCACAATTGAATCTTGCCGTCGGCGACGGTGAGCTTGCCCACGACGCCGGCAGACTGCGCCGTGAACCACGCGTCCCCCTTCGTGTCGAAGATCATCGTGTGCGGATCACGCACGGTGGAATCGGGCATCATGTAGTTCGTCAGCTTGCCCGTGGCCGGATCCATCCGCACGATGCGCCCGTTTCGGTTCCCCGTGAACCAGACCATTCCCTTCGCATCGACGACGAGGTTGTGCGGATTGGTGCCCGGCTCGATCTCGTATCGCTTGAACTCGCCGGTCGAGGGCACCATGTGCGCGACGTAGTTCCCCTGCTGCCCCACGAACCACACGCGCCCCGACTGGTCGACGTACGGATCGCGGGGACGGGTCTTGTCCCACGGGGTCTGCCAGGTCTTGGGCTCCGATTGCGGGCTCCCGGCCGTGGGCGCCTGGGCAGAGGCCGCGACGGCGACGGCGAGGGTCAGCGTGAAAACGGCGATTGGGGTCGAGCGCATTGAAGGCCTCTCGGCAAGGTGGCGGTGTATGTGTAGCGCTACGCGCGAGGCGCCGAAACCGCTACGGGCCGCCCTTCCGAGGCGGAACGGAATGCAGCCTCGATGACGTCGAGTCCGGCGGCCACGTCGTCTACGGTGACCGGGGGTGGCGTGGACTCCCGAATGGCGCGCGCGACTGCTCGGTAATACGCCGCGTACACGCCACGTTGCGTGGGTACGATGCGCCCGGTATCGCCGGACCCGAGGGTGCCCCACCACTTCTCTGGTTCGTCGCCGAAACTTTCGGCGTCGGGGCGGGTGCCGGCCCTCAGCAGGTCTTCCTGCACGTCGAGACCGTACTTCACGTACGTCGCACGCGACCCGATCACGGTCATGCGCGGGCTCGGCACTCCGGCGCGCGTCGTCATGTGCAGGTGTGAGATCACACCGTTCCCGTGCGTGAGCGAGAGAAAGGCGTCGTCGCAGGTGACGACGTCCGGATGCAGTCGCGAGAGCTCCGCGTAGACCGAGGACACGGGACCGAAGAGCTGGAGCGCCTGGTCCACGAGATGGGGGCCGAGATCGTGCGCGATGTCCTCGGCGGCCTCGCGTGCGTTTGCGCGGCACCAGTTGGGCTTGGGCTGAGGGCGCCAGCGGTCGAACCGCGACTCGAAGCGGTGGACGTCGCCGAGTTCGCCCTCGCGGATCAGCCGTTGGAGAGTGAGGAAGTCGCCATCCCAGCGGCGGTTCTGGAACGGGATGGCGAGGCGGTCGACGGAGGTTGCGAGGCGACCGATCTCGCGCGCTTCTGCTGCCGTGGCGGCGAAGGGCTTGTCCACGACCACGTGGCGCCGGGCAGCGAGTACCGCGCGCGCGAGTGGGGCGTGCGTGGCGTTTGGAGAGGAGATGACGATGAGATCGAGTGCTGGCTCGAGGGCGAGGAGGGCGTCGATGTCGCTCGCGAGCGTGGCTTCCGGGTAACGCTCGGCGACCGCCGCGCGACGAGCGGCGTCGGATGTCATTACAGCGGACAGGCGCAGGCCCGGCGTCGAGTCGATGAACGGGGCATGGAACGCCCGGCCGCCGAGGCCATAGCCGATCAAGCCGACGTCTACCGGTTTTCCGCTC
>JBKJMP010000091.1:0-3961 GCA_046596395.1 Gemmatimonadaceae bacterium | reverse complement strand
GTGGAAGCGGCCATGCGGAAGCTTAGCGCCGCGCCGCACGCGCGGGGAAGACTATTGGCCGAATGCAGGCGCGTCCTTCTTCTCCATCAGCAACCTGGCGCTGCGGTGCGAAAACGCGACGTCTCGCTCACGGCATGAATGTCGGGCCGATCTGGAGGTTCTGGAAGATGAATGCGTAGAGATCTGCCGTCTGCTCGATGGCTTTCGTCGTGCTGCTCGCGCCGTGCCCGCTCTTGGTATCGATGCGGATCAGCACCGGGTTGTCGCCCGCCTGAGCCGCCTGCATCGCCGCCGCATACTTGAAAGAATGCGCGGGCACCACGCGGTCGTCGTGATCGGCGGTGGTGATCAGCGTGGCGGGATAGGCGGTGCCGGGCTTGATGTTGTGGATCGGTGAATAGGCACGGAGCGCCTTGAACTCCGCCGCGCTCGCGTCCGCCGAGCCGTAGTCGGCGATCCAGTTCCAGCCGATCGTGAACTTCTGGAACCGGAGCATGTCCATCACGCCGGCCTGCTGGATCACGACCTTGAAGAGGTTGGGGCGCTGGTTGGCCACCGCGCCCACGAGCAGGCCGCCATTCGACACGCCGTGAATCGCCAGCTTGCCGGGCGAGGTGTACTTGTTCGCCACGAGGTACTCGCCGGCCGCGATGAAGTCGTCAAAGACATTCTGCTTCTTGAGCCGCATACCGGCCTCGTGCCACCGCTCGCCGTACTCGCTGCCGCCCCGGATGTTCGCCGATGCGTACACCACCCCCTGCTCGAGCAGCGCAAGCCGGAGGGCGCTGAACGACGGCGTGACGGACGAGTTGAACCCGCCGTAGCCGTAGAGCAGGGAGGGGTTCGTCCCGTCCAGCTTCAGTCCCTTCTTGTAGGTGAGGAACATCGGCACCCGCGTGCCGTCCTTGCTCTTGTAGAAGACCTGCCGCGTGACGAAGTCATCGGGGCGGAACCCGGGAATCGTGGGCGCGCGGAAGAGCGTGGACTTTCGCGTCGCGATGTCGTAGCGATAGATCGACGGCGGGAAGTTGAACGAGTTGAACGTGTAGAAGATCGAGGTGTCGTCGTGATTGCCACTGAACCCGCTGGCGCTGCCGAGTGCGGGCAGCACGATCTCGTTCTGGAGCACGCCGTTCAGGTCGTAGACGTAGGCGCGCGTCGTCACGTCCTTCATGTACGTCGCCATCAGCCGGCCGCCGGCCGTAGATGCGGCCTGGAGCGGCTCGCGCCGCTCGGGCAGCACCAGTTTCCAGTTCTTCTCGGATGCGTCGGTGGGGTCGATGGAGACAACGCGGCCGTTCGGCGCCTTGCGGTCCGTCCACAGCAGGAGCTTCGTGCCGACGTTGTCGATCACCGAGTAGACGTCGTCGCCGATGGTCGGGATCAGCGGCTTCCAGGCCGCCGTACCCTCACGATAGAACAGGGCATTGCCCTTCTTGCCCTTGCCACGATCAGAGACCGAGAGGAGGGCATAGCGTTCGTCCTCGGTCGTTTCCACCGTATGGAAGCGCTGCGGATTGGCCGTGTCCTCGAACACGAGGACGTCCTGCTCCTGCGGCGTGCCCACCGTGTGGTAGTAGACCTTGTGTCCCTCGTTCATCGACGTGAGCGCCTTTGTGGAATCGGGCGCGTCGTACCGGCTGTAGTAGAAGCCGTCGCCCTGCCACGCTATGCCGCTCACCTTCGCCCACTTGATCACGTCGGCGAGCGGCTTGCGCGACGCCACCTCCATCACGCGGTACTCCGTCCAATCCGAGCCGCCGCTCGACACGCCGTACGCCAGGTGGCTTCCGGTCTTCGACAGCGCGTATCCCGCGAGCCGCGTGGTGCCGTCGGCGGAGAACGTGTTCGGGTCGAGGAGCACCTCGGGCGTTCCGTCGAGTCCCTTCTGGATGTAGAGGACGCTCTGGTTTTGGAGCCCGTCGTTCTTCGAGAAGACGTAGTGTTCGCCCTTTCGGAATGGGGCGCTGTACCGCTCGTAGTTGTACAGTGCAGTGAGCCGCGCCTTGAGCGCGTCGCGATAGGGAATCTTCTCGAGGTACTCGAACGTCACCTTGTTCTGCGCCTCGACCCACGCCGCGATCTCGGGGGAGTTCTCCTCCTCGAGCCACCGGTACGGATCGGCGACCTTCACGCCGAAGTAGGTATCCGTGTGATCGACCGTCCGGGTGCGCGGAAATGCGATCTTCTGGGCGGAGACGGACGTCGCATCGAAGGCGAGTGCCGCGGCGAGTGCGACGAGGGAGGCTGTGCGCATGTGGTGCCGGCTCCAGTATTGGGACGAGAAGCGGATGCTAGAATGTAGCAGCCGCAAAGCCCCTCCCAGCGAAAGGCAAGCGGCACTGCGAACGCTGTTTCCGCGCGACATGATTCAAACACCCTTCAAAGGAGACGAACGATGAGCCCGGTGCACCAATTCGAGACACCGTATGCGACGACTGCGTTCGAGCTCCCCGGGTACCGTGTCGTGCGCACGCTTGGCGTGGTTCGCGGCATCACGGTGCGGTCGCGCTCCGTGATCGGCCGCGTTGGCGTGCAGTTCCAGGCCTTCTTCGGCGGGAGCATTACGCTACTCGTCAACCTTTGCGAGCAGGCGCGCGCCGATGCCTTCCAGATCATGGTCGCGCATGGCGCGGAGCTCGGCGGCAACGCGATCATCGGGATGCGTTACGATGCAACAGAGGTCATGCCCGGTATTGCCGAGGTGCTCTGCTACGGCACGGCGGTATTCGTCGAGCCGATTCCATGAGCGGCCAGACCGCCGAGTTTGCATTTGCGCCCCCTCGTTGGCAGAATGGGGCGTCGCCACCCACCAGCCGGTACCCATGACCGAAGAATCCGCCTCCGAGCTTCCCCCCGTCGCAGCGCCGAAGCCCGCGTCGCGCTGGGAGGATTTCATCGACATCCTCTACGCGCCGACGGACGTCTACACCCGCCGCGAGCGTGCCGGCTTCGGCATCCCGATGCTCGTCGTCACGCTACTCATCGGCGGGATCGCGTGGGCGAACTCCGGTGCCATGCAGCCCATCATGGACGCGGAGTTCACGCGGAACATGGAAGCGGCGATGCGCAAGAACCCACAACTCACGCCGGAGATGGCGTCGCAAATGCGCGGGTTCGGCGAGTCGATCGCGAAGATCGGCGGGTTCTTCTTCCCGCCGATCGGCATTTTCCTCACCGCGCTCTTCCTGTGGGTCATTGGCAAGTTCGTGGACGCGAAGCAAACGCTCGGCGCCGCCATGATGGTGACGGCCTATGCGTACGTGCCGCGCGTGATCGAGCAGGTCATCAACGGGGTGCAGGTGCTGCTGATGAATCCCGATTCGCTCGACGGGCGCCTGCGCATCGCGCTCGGGCCGGCGCGCTTCCTCGATCCCGACACCACGTCCCCACTCCTGCTCAACTTCCTCGCGCGGATCGACGTGTTCACGATCTGGATCACGATCCTGCTCGGCATCGGGCTCGCGGTGACGGGCAAGATTCCGCGCGGCAAGGCGATGATCGCCGCGGTGATCCTGTGGTTCGTCGGCGCGTTGCCGTCCCTCTTCTCTGCGCTTCAGCAACAGTAGGCGCGGCCTCTCGATCGCGATGCCGCTCTCCAGCCGACACGACGACCCCATCCTCGACCAGATCGCGCGCGACACGTTCGCGATGTTCCCGCAGTGCCATCGCTGCGGCCGGACGATCGAGCGGTTCGAGGATGCGGACGTCCGGGTGCACGTGCAGCGCGTGGTGCATCGCTCGGGATGCATGCGTCCGGAGTCGGTGGAGCGGGTGCTCGCTCCAGAGCAGGGGTAAGGCCAGACTCCGGAACGCTGCTGACGCTGAAAAAGCGTACGCTGAAGTCGCAGCAACTGCGTGCCTGGGTCTCTTGAAGGCCCAATTCTGCAGCTCCCGATCAATCACCAACTTCGCACGCTGTTACAGCGCCGCCTGCGTACGCGGTTTCTGCGTCAGCAGC
>JBKJMP010000644.1:0-7496 GCA_046596395.1 Gemmatimonadaceae bacterium | reverse complement strand
GCTCGGGCTCGCCCGCCTCGGACAACACCGCCCAGCTCTGCGCGATCGAGTCGATCTGGCATTCGGGCTCACTGGCGGAGCCGAGCGGGCTGCCGTCGTCGAAGTAGGCGCGCCGGTACCACGCGCCATCCCACCCACTGCGCTCGACCGCCGCAGCGTACGCGTCGGCGCGATGCCGGCACCGGTCCACGACGGCAGCGTCCCCACGCAGCTCCGCGTGGCGCGCGAACCGCCGCAGGGTGGCGACGAGGAACCAGGCGAGCCAGATGCTCTCACCCCGTCCGTGCACGCCAACGCGACTCATGCCGTCGTTCCAGTCGCCGATGCCCATGAGCGGGAGTTCGTGCTCGCCGCGCGTGCAGGCGCGGTCGAGTGCGCGGACGCAGTGCTCATACAACGTTGCCGAGTGCTCACTGCGCATCGGCTTGTCGTACAGCTCGTGCTCGTGCTCCCCGAGCTCGCGCATCTCGAGGAATGGAACGACCTCATCCCACACGCCCGTGTCGCCACTGACCGTCACGTAATGCTCGGTCACGAACGGCAACCACACGAGATCGTCCGAGAACCGCGTCCGCACGCCGCGATCGCTCGGCTCGTGCCACCAGTGCTGCACATCGCCCTCGATGAACTGGTGGCTCGCCGCGCGGAGGATGTGCGCGCGCGTGACGCCAGGCTCCGCATACACGAACGCCATGCCGTCCTGGAGCTGGTCGCGGAAGCCAAACGCGCCGCTCGACTGGTAGATCGCCGACCGCGCCCACATGCGGCAGGCAAGGGCCTGGTAGAGCGTCCAGCGATTCACGAGCGCGTCGAGCTCCGGTGACGGCGTCTTCACCGCGATCATGCCAAGCCGCGATTCCCATGCAGCCACCGCTCCCGCCGAGACGACTGCGGCCTGCGCGGGGGTACCACATCGCGCGATGATGTCACGCACCAGATCCTCCCCGCGCGCGGAGCCAAGGAGCAACACGATCTCGCGCGACGCGCCCGGCGCGAGCGAGATCTCGCACCGAAGCGCGGCGCATGGATCGAGTCCGGCGCCCGTGGTGCCCGACAGATTCGTATAGGTCAATGCAATCGGCGCGGCGGCGTCACCATTGCGGCCGATGAACGCCCCGCGATCGCCAGAGTAGCTCGACGCCGTCTCGCTCATCCACGAGAACGCCACGTGCGACGCGAACTCCTCGGCGTAGAAATTCCTCGCGAAGATGGCGCCGGTCGCCTCGTCGCGATGCGTGTGCACGTGATTTCGCGTGGCCTCGCGCTGTGCGCCGAGTGCCCATTCGACGTAGCTCGTGAGCACGAGTCGTCGCGGGGCCGCGCCCTCGTTGCGGAGTGTGAGCCGCGCGATACGAACGGGATCCTCCTGCGGCACACTGAGCGCCAAGGTCGTGGAGATCCCTGCGCGGCCGTGCTCGAAGGTGCTGATGCCGGGCGCGTGGACGACTCGATACGGGGCGGGCCCCGCTTCGTCGTCGCGCGCCGGAGCCGGCGCGGGCGTTGGGCTCCAGACGTCACCCGTCTCGGCATCCTGGAGGTAGATCGCGTCGCCGGAGGGATCGCTCACCGGGTCGTTGAACCAGGGCGTGAGGCGGAAGAAGTGGCTGTTCTCCGCCCACGCGAAGCCGGCGCCGCGTTCGGTGACGCAGAAGCCGGCGTTGGGGTTCGCGATGACGTTCGCCCACGGCGCGGGGGGAACGTGGCTTCCATCGACGTCGATCCGGTAGTCGTTCGTCTCGGTGAGTGCGCCGTAGCCGTTCCCACTGGTGAGCGCCGGAGGCACGACCGGGTCGCGAACCTGACGCACGGGCAGCACCGCGACAGGAACGCGCGGCGAGGCTGGCGCCAGCATCTCCGCGACAACGTCGCCGAGTCCCACGCCGTCACACACGACGTGGATGCTCGCGAGGGCGCGAAGGAGCGCGACGTCCCCGGTCGGAAGGACGTCGCTGCGACGGATGTAGACGCCGCCCGGCACCTCGAGCATTCCGCCCTCGGTGGATGACACCACCATCGCCGTGAGTTGGTCCTGCAGTTCCTGGATGTACGACGGTTCCTTCGCATTGAGGATCACGAGGTCGGCCTTCACGCCCTTGATGCGCCAGTAGTTGTGCGCGACGAGTAGCTGCCGCACGCTCGGCAGGCCGACTTCGGCATGGATTGTCGCGAGGACGATTGGCCAGTCGCCAGAAATGCCGTGCGCCCACAGGGCCGACTGCGGGCGCTGGTTGGCGAGGCGCTCGGCCTGGGGAGCGCGGAGCGCCTCGCGCAGGTAGATCAGCGCGCCCGCCATCTCCTGATAGAGTGCAGCTGCCTCGGGAGAGACGTTGAGGTCGCGCAACTCGATTTGCGCGACGGTCCACGAGAGCGCCAGCGCACGTTCGGCGGCACCGAGGTCGTTGTGCCGGTCAGCGGCGGCGAGCGCCGCATCGCGCGTGTCGGCGGCCACGGTCGTGAAGGCGACCGTAGCAGAGCGGCCCGGCAGGAGGCGCACGCGGACACGCAGCGCGGCGATGGGATCGAGCACGGCGCCCGCCGTGTTCGAGAGCGGGCCGGGCTCGTCCAGGGCCGCCGGCGCTTGCGCCGTGCGTCCGCGGCCGAGGAAGCGCGAGCGATCGGTCTCGCAGGTGACCTCGGCGACGGACTCCGCACCGACGGCAACGACGTGCGTGCACCACGGCCTGAACTCGTTCACCGAGCGTGGCCGGCGACTCGCGAGCACCGCGCACTGCGTCGGCACCCACTCCGTCTCGACGAACAGGTTCTGAAATGCCGGATGTGCGCGATCGGCACCACCAGTGGTCAGGACGATCTCGCCATAGCTGGTGAGCTCGATCTCGCGCTCGCTGCGCGAGCGACTCGTGAGCGTGACGCGGCGAATCTCGGTGCGCTCGCGGGGAACGACGACGATCTCGGTTCGCGTCTCGATGCCCCTGTCGAGGCGCGAGAACACGGCGCGATCCGCCGCGAACGAGACGTGGTAGCTCGCCGGCGTCGTGCGCACCGGCTGATGCGCGGCGGACCAGGTGTGCCCGGAGACGACGTCGCGCACGTAGATCCACTGCCCCGTGCTGTCCATCGTGCCGTCGGCGCGCCAGCGGAAGATGTCCATGTCGCCCGCGCGGCTGTAGCCGCCACCGGCCGTCGTGAGCAACACGGCGTAGGACTGTCCGCCGAGCAGGCCGATCTTCGGCTCAGGGAGGTCGGCGGTGCCGAACTCGCGCGTGACGGCACGCGCGCGCGGCGCGCGGACGAGCGGATCGGTGGGATCGTCCGATTGCGCGGTTCGCGTCGTGTACCGGCGCGGCACGCGCTCGTCGAGCAGGAGCGCTGCGGCGCGCACCGCGGGATCGCGCAGGAAGCGTCGCTGCCAGATGCCCTGTCCGCGCTCGAGGTCGACCGCGTTGGCGATCGCGACGATCGTCATGCCGACGTGATGCGCCATGACGGTGCGCACAATCGCTGGGCCGGTCGGCTCATCCGGTCGCGTGTAGTCGAGCGCGTCGTAGAAGCCGTGTGGACCGAGCGCGCCCATCTGCTCGAGGACGCCGAGGTTGCGCATTGCCTCGTGCGGCTCGACCGCGAGCGCGAGGGCGCTCGCGTATGGCGCGACCACGAGGTCACTGCCGAGTCCACGCTTGAGCGCGAGGTCGGGGACGCCAAATGCGCGATACTGGTAGGTCTCGTGACGATCGCGCACGTTGTACGCGCTCTCGGAGATGCCCCACGGCACGCCGCGCGCGTGTCCGTACGCGATCTGCCGACGTACGGCGGACCGATGCGTCTGGTCCAACAGGGAGAACGGATGCGACGGCATGACGAGCACCGGCATGAGGTACTCGAACATGCTGCCGCTCCATGATACGAGCGCGGTGCCGGCGTCGGTGGACGTGAGCGAGCGGCCGAGATGGAACCAGTGCTCGGCGGAGACGTCGTCCTTGGCGACGGCAACGAAGCTCGCGAGGCGCGCCTCGGACGCGAGGAGGTCGTATGTGCCCGCGTCGAGCTTGCCGGACCGCGCGTCGTAGCCGATGGCGAAGAGCTTGCGCTGCTCGTCGTAGAAGAGCGTGAAGTCCATGGCTGTCGCCATCGCGCGAGCGCGTTGTGCGATGCCGTTGAGCCGCTGCGAAAGGGACGGCTCCTTGTCAGCGACCTGCTCGCAGGCAGCGGACAGGGCGAGGAGGTGGCCGGCCAGATTTCCCGAGTCCACCGCCGACACGTACGGAGGATCGAGCACGCGCAGGTCGGCGATGTCGTACCAGTTCATCAGGTGCCCGCGAACCTTGGGCAGCCCCTCCATCGTCGCGATCGTCCCCTCGAGGCGGTCCAGCATGCTCGCCGCCGTGATGAATCCGAGATCGCGGGCCGAGACGGTGGAGAGGAGCTGGAGCCCGATGTTGGTAGGCGAGGTGCGCTGCGCGACGACCGGCTCGGGCGTCTCTTGAAAGTTGTCCGGCACGAGCCAGTGCGTGGACGGCCCGGCAAAGGTGTCGATGTAGCTCCAGTGCGCCTTCGCATAGCGGAGGGCGCTCGCACGCTCGTCGGGGCGCAGTTGGAGGTCGGCGCGTGCGATCGGCTCGCTCAGGAGATGTGCGATCTCCGGCGCGGCGAGCCACGCGAGCGTGATGATGAACATGAGGGTCAGGCCCAGCCCACTCGTACCGCGGCTGAGTGCCGCGAGCCACATGATCGCGAGCAGGGCGGCGGCGAGGAGAAAGGCCGGCCACATGCGCGACCAATGCGCTCGCCGGCCGCCGACCGCCTGCCGCTCGACCTGCGATGCGGTCTGCCACTCGAGCAGGCGCTTCTTCGAGACGAAGAGGCGGTAGAGTGTGCGGACGACCGCGTCGGCTGAGACGAGCGCCTGGTGCGGCAGCATGATGAGCGCGACGAGGAACTGCCGCACCGACAGCGACGCGTCGCGCGCGAGTGCCGCGTAATACGGTCCCCACGATTCACCACGCGGCGGACGGAGCACCGCGAGCAGCAACGGCGCCATCCATGGCGCCGCCATCGCGCCGAGGGCAACGACTGCCCACCGCGGCCCGGCGTTCGGGAGGATCGTCCAGCCGGCAACCAGCCACAGGAACAGCCCGACGGGACTGACGCTGCGGCGCATGTTGTCGAGCACCTTCCACCGCGAGATGGAGGTGAGCGGATTGATCGTGATGCCATGGGCGCCGGGTACGTCGTCGCGCAGCCATGGGGCGAGCTGCCAGTCGCCGCGAATCCACCGGTGCGCGCGACGCGTGGCGGTGAGGTACCGCGTCGGGTAGTCGTCGAACACCTCGATATCGGTGACGAGTCCTGCGCGGGCGAAGGAACCCTCGATGAGGTCGTGACTGAGGAGCGCGTTCTGGGGGAACCGGCCTTTCGTCGCGCGCTCGAAGATCGCGACGTCGTAGATGCCCTTGCCGGTGAAGGTCCCCTCGCCGAAGAGGTCCTGGTAGACGTCAGAGACGGACGTCGTGTACGGATCCAGCCCCGGATGCCCGGCGAAGATGGCGGCGTAGCGCGACCCGTTGGCGCTGGCGAGCGACACGCTCACGCGCGGCTGGAGAATCCCATATCCCGTCACCACGCGGCCGGCGCGGGCGTCGAAGACGGCCCGGTTCAGCGGATGTGCCATCGTCCCGATCAGCCCCGCCGCCGCGTCGCGCGGCAGCACGGTGTCGGAGTCGAGCGTGATCACGTAGCGTACGCTCTCGAGCCACGGCGTGTCGCCCTCGACGACCGAGAACGCGCCCGCGTCCTCACCCAGCACGTACGCGTTGAACTCGACGAGCTTGCCGCGCTTGCGCTCCCAGCCCATCCAGATTTCGTCGGCAGCATTCCACCGACGGGGACGATGGAAGAAGTAGAACGGCGCTCCCCCCTCCTCACTGACATACGAGGCGTTCAACGCGCGCACGCCATCCACGCCGGCGGTGACGATCGGCTCGTCGTTCGGACGATGCTCGGAATTCGCATCGAGGTAGTCGCCAAGCAGGGCGAAGCGCACCTGCGGATCTCGGTTCGCGAGGTACTGGGCCTCGAGATGGTCGAGCGCCTCCACGACCGCATCCTCGCTGCCGAGGAGGATGGGAACGACGACCACCGTCCGATGGAGCTTGGGCACGCCATTCTTGTAGGCCATGCGCGAGAGGCGGTCGGGCGGCAACGTGAGCGTGACCAGCTGATTCACGATGGCGACGGCGACGTCGGCGGCGGCACCGAGCGAGAGCATCACCGCAAGAGCGGCTCCGAGGCCAGCAACGGCGCCCTGCAGCGGCTGCAGGACAATCGCGAGCACGGTGGCGGTCGAGGCAGAGATCGCAAGGAAGTAGACCGCGCTCTGGCGGCGGCGCGCGAGGCGGAACAGGCGTTCGCGCACAGAGGGCTCGTAGCCCAGCGTGCGCTCGAGCGCGACGCGGCCGTCGTCCACGAGATGGAATCCCACGTGCGCTGCGCGCGCACTTGCCCCTGACGTGCGCTCCGCATCCGCCGCCGCCTGGATCGCCGCCGCGGCCACGTCCGTCTCGGCGATGTCGGCCCGCCGCGCGATGTGCTCCACGACATGGCGGTAGCGATCGCGCGTCTCGAAGGTCATGAGGTGATAGACGCCGGCGGGGTCGCGCTGGAGCGCGTCCTCGATGACGCTGACCTTCTCGACGAACTCCGACCAGTCGATGCTGCCGATGGCGCGGAGACTCGCAATGCTGTTGGCCATCACCAGCTGCGTGAGCGCCAGGTGTTGCGTAGAGCGCTGCACCGCCTCCTCGACGCTCATCACCTCGTCGCCAATCCACTGCTCGAGCCACAACAGCGGCGTGAAGTCGGCGCGACGGCTGCGGATCTGCTGCAGGAAGCGCGTGAGAAAGGCGGGGGTGAGCCGGGGCGGATGATGGATCAGGGCATCGAGCGCATGGCTCAACGCGTCGGCACCGACATCCTCCGCCGCGAGCAGGCGCGTGACCCAGCGATCCGCTTCCTGCGTGTCGGAGACGTCTGCCGCAGCGCGCAGCGACATGTGTCGCACGTTCTCCAGGAAGCCCATGCGCAGCATGGCGGGCATGGCCCAGAGCTCGCCGATGTCGAGCGGCTTCACGCGCTGGTAGGCCTGCACCATCAGCTCGAGGAGGGCGGAGTCGAGACGTTCGTCGGTGTGGGCGATGAGCTCGACGGCGATCTCGTAGACGCGCGGGAAGCCCGCGAGCGGTCCATCACCGGCGAGCTTGGGCAGCTCGTGGTAGTAGTCACTCGGCAGCGTGGCGCGGACTTCGAGGATCTGCTCCAGCACGACGTAGAAATTGTCGAGCAACCATTCTCCGGCCGGGCTGACCTCGGTGCCTTCACTGGCGACGAGGGCCAGCCGCGCGTGCACGGCGCGGAGGACCCGCTCGGTCGCGCCGAGCCGCTCGAGCAGCGGTCCGCGGCCGCGAGGGCGCCGGCGACGGCGCGGGGTGTCAAGGACTTTCTGCGTGCGCGCGAGGTGGCGACCATGCCGCGCGAGGCGT
>JBKJMP010000328.1:0-3660 GCA_046596395.1 Gemmatimonadaceae bacterium | reverse complement strand
AGCCGCGCAGACGCCGGACGCCGCCTTCGCCGTGCTCTACATCGATCTCGACCGCTTCAAGCTCATCAACGACAGCCTCGGGCACGCCGCAGGCGACCAAATGCTCCAGGAAGCGGCAACTCGAATGCGCGGCGTGCTCGGCCCCGATGACCTGCTCGCGCGCATCGGCGGCGACGAGTTCGTCGTGCTGATCGACCAGGTGTCGGGTGACGACTGCGCCCGCAGGCTCGCCGATGCACTCCATGCATCCATGCGCGCGGCGATCTCGGTTGGAGGAAGGCAGGTTTTCACGTGCCTCAGCATTGGCACGCGCATGGGTGGCGAGCTCGGCATGAAGCCGAGCGTACTGCTGCGTGACGCCGACATGGCGATGTATCACGCAAAGCGCGTGGGCGGCGCGCGCACCGTGTTCTTCGACCAGCGCATGCATCGCGAGATGGTGGAGAGCCTGCGCGTCCAGACGGAGCTCCACCGCGCGCTGCTGCACGAGGAGTTTCGCGTGGCGTACCAGCCGATCCTCGACGTCGCTGAGCAGCGCCTGCACGGATTCGAGGCGCTCGTTCGCTGGCAGCATCCCACGCGCGGACGTCTCTCCGCGTCCGAGTTCGTCAGCGAAGCCAATGAATCGGGGCTCATCGTGCAGATCGGTCGCTGGGTGCTGAACGAGGTGTGCGCACAACTTGCCGAACTCCGCAAGGAGCACCCGAAGGCGTGTCCGCTGAGCGTGACGGTGAACCTGTGCGATCGCGAGGCGGCGGACCCGGACTTCGCGGCGTCGGTCGAGGGGGCGCTGGCCGCGCACGGGATTCCGGCGGAGTGCCTGGTGCTGGAGATGACCGAAGGGGCGATGACCCGCAATTCGGAGCTCGCCATTCCGGCGCTGCGGCGGCTGCGCGAGCTCGGCGTGCGTATCCAGATGGACGGATTCGGGCGTGGGTCCACGTCGCTCGCAGTGCTGCGACGGATGCCGCTGAGCGCGATCAAGATCGACCGGTCGTTCATTGTCGGCGTGGACACGGACGAGGAGTCGCGGGCGATCGTGGCGACCATCGCCTCGTTCGCGCGCGCGCTCGGGCTCGACGTGATGGCGGAAGGGGTGGAGACGCGCGAACAGGCGGTCGCGCTCGCTGCGATCGCGGAGTTCAAGTACGTGCAGGGCAATCATTTCGGCGAGGCGGCGGAAACGATGTCGTGAGTCCGTCTGCGTCTCTGCGTCCTCTGCTTTTCAAGTGCTTCAGGACATGATTGACCACGGAGTGCACGAGGGGACACGGAGGAACTTCATGAAGAACCGACGTCATTTATGCTCCTGCGCTTGGTCTTCTGGGTTTTCCTCCGATTTCTCCGCGTTCTCCGTGGTGAAATAGCTGTTCTGCCGTTGCTGCTCCGCGAATAAGTGCCCAACAGGCCGTTTCCGGGCATGGAGCAATCCTTGCAATTGCGGTCCAGGTCCGTCGGATCCGATGCAGAATTGGTTCTCCGTCCGGGTTCCCGCGCGCCGCCGCCGGGCCACCTGCTTAACTTGCGTGCGTGACCGATCCATCCGTTTCTCAGCAGCTCCTCAGCGGGAACCCGTTGCTCGCGCTCCCTGCCCTGTTCCTGGGCGGCGTGCTGACGAGCCTCACGCCGTGCGTCTACCCGATGATCCCGATCACCGCGGCGATCGTGGGCGGTCAGACGGCTGGGGAGAAGCCGTCGCGCATGCGCCCCGCGCTGTTGACGCTGACGTACGTCACGGGCCTCGCGATGGTCTATTCGGCACTCGGCGTCTTCGCCGGGCTCACCGGGACGTTGTTCGGGACGGTGAGCACGAATCCCTGGCTGTACTTCGCGATGGCCAACGTGCTCGTGCTCGCTGCGTTGAGCATGGTGGACTTGGTACCAATTCGGCTTCCGGCGGGTATGATGGCGCGGGCATCGAACCTGGGTACCGCTGGCCGCTTTTCGGGCGCGTTCGCGATGGGCGCGATGTCGGGGCTCGTGGCGGCGCCCTGCTCCGCTCCGGTGATGGCGGCGGTGCTCACGTGGGTCACGGTCACGAAGAGCATGACGCTCGGCTTCGTCTACCTGCTCACGTTCTCGCTCGGGATGTGTGCGTTGCTGGTGGTGGTGGGACTGTCCACGGGCAGCCTGGCCCGGTTGCCCCGTGCCGGTGCGTGGATGGTGACGGTCAAGAAGGTGTTCGCGCTCGTCATGCTCGGCGCCGCCGAGTACTACCTCGTGAAGATGGGACAGCTCCTCATATGATCGCACCTATGCGCACTCGTTTCCTCGCCTTGGTCGCGACCGGCTTCCTCGCGCTCGTCGCGCCGCGTGCGGCAGCGCAGGATGGCGGCCCCGAGATCGGCACCATTGCGCCGAGCGCGATGCTCCAGACGCTCGATGGACGGAACGTCGATCTCGCGAAGGTCGCGAAAGGTCCGTCGGTCATTCAGTTCTGGGCCACGTGGTGCGAGAACTGCGAGCACCTGCTGCCCGCAGTGAAGAAGGCGCAGGCGACCTACGGCAAGCGCGTGAAGTTCGTGATGGTGGCGGTGAGCGTGAACCAGAGCGTCAACCGCGTGAAGCTGCACGTCGCCAAGCATGGCGTGCCGGGCGAGCAGTTGTATGACACGAAGGGAGATGCCACCGACAAGTGGGATATTCCGGCGACGTCGTTCGTCGTGGTGCTCGACAAGAAAGGAAAGGTGGTCTACACCGGCGTCGGTGGGGACCAGAACATCGAGGCGGCGATCAAGAAGGCGTTGTGACGCGCACTACGCGAACAATCCTTCCACGCTGAGATACCGCTCACCGGTGTCGTAGCAGAATGTGAGGACGCGGCTGCCACTCGGCAGCTCGGGCAGCTTCTTCGCGACCGCCGCAAGCGAGGCGCCCGACGATGGTCCCACGAAGATGCCTTCGGTTTTTGCCACCTTCACGGCATAGGCGAACGCGTCTTCCTCGGTAACCTGGATGTAGCCGTCGACGACTGCCGCGTGAAAGTTGCCCGGCACGATGCCCGCCCCGATGCCCTGAAGCCGATGCGGCGTGTGAGTGCCGCCACTCAGGACGGTGGATTTGGCCGGTTCCACCGCGAACGTCTTGAGGTTCGGCATCGACTGCTTGAGCACTTCACTCACGCCCGAGATGTGGCCGCCCGTGCCGACGCCGGTGATCATGTAGTCCAGGCCCTCGGGGAAATCCATCAGGATTTCCTGCGCCGTGGTGCGCCGGTGGATGTCCACGTTGGCGGGGTTCTCGAACTGCTGCGGAATCCACGATTGCGGTGTGGCTGCGGCGATCTCCTCTGCCTTGGCGATGGCGCCCCTGATCCCCAACTCGCGCGCCGTGAGCACCAGTTCCGCGCCATACGCCACGAGCAGGCGCCGGCGCTCCACGGAGAACGACTCGGGCATCACGAGGATGATGCGATAGCCCTTCACCGCGGCCGCCATGGCCAGGCCGATGCCGGTGTTGCCGGACGTCGGCTCCACGATCACGGAGCCCTTGGTGAGGATTCCCTTCCGCTCCGCGTCCTCGATCATCGCGAGCCCGATGCGATCCTTGATGCTCCCGCCGGGATTGCTGCGCTCGAGCTTGAGCCAGACTTCTGCGCCACTGGGCTGGACGTCGGCGTAGAGTCGGCTCAGCCGGACGTGCGGGGTATTGCCGATGGTG
>JBKJMP010000301.1:0-5370 GCA_046596395.1 Gemmatimonadaceae bacterium | reverse complement strand
TGAAGGTGAAGTCTCCGCAGGCTACCGCGGCGAAGTAACTCGCACGGTCGCGAAACTCCATGCGGAAATGGAGCGCGATCGAGCGGGACCTGCGGAATAGCCGCGGTCCACTGCTCGCCGGTGTCGATGAAGTCGGACGGGGCCCCCTTGCGGGCCCCGTCGTCGCGTGTGCCGTCGTCATGCCGGCAGATGCTCGTGCCATTCGTGGGGTGGATGACTCGAAGGCGCTAAGCGCCGCCGACCGCGAGAGGCTCTCGGCCAGGATTCGCGAGCGCGCCGTCTCGATCGCCGTTGGGGCGGCCAGCGTGCGCGAGATCGATCGGCTGAACATCTACCACGCCTCGGTCCTCGCCATTCGGCGCGCGATCCGCCGGCTCGGCGTGAGTCCAGACCACGTGCTCATCGACGGAAATCCCATCCGCACCCTTGGCATCGAGCATACTGCCGTGGTGAGCGGCGACGCGCGCTGTCACTCCATCGCGTGTGCGTCGATCATCGCCAAGGTCACGCGCGACCGGCTGATGCACGCGCTTGCGCGGCGGCATCCGCACTACCGGTGGGAGACGAACGTGGGCTACGGTACGCCGGATCATCAGGCGGGGCTTGCCTCCCACGGTGCAACGGCGCATCATCGGCGTTCCTTTGCGCCGGTGAGCCAGTTGAGCTTCGCCCTCTCGTTTGCGCCGCCGGACGAGACGCCCGAGCTGGCGGCGGCTCTGCTCGACGTCCTCCACGCCGCGCCCTACTCCGCCGACTACCCGCACGCGTGACGAATCAGACGACCAGCGTTTTCGCGCCAGGCCTGTTCGATGGGCAGGTGGCGCTCATTACCGGAGGGGGGAGTGGCATTGGCCGGGGGATCGCCGACCTCCTGGCGGCGCTCGGTGCGCACGTCGTTCTCGCCAGCCGCAAGCTGGATCGCGTGGAGGCGGCCGCCAGCGAGATCCGCGCGGCCGGTGGCAAGGCGACGGGGATCGCCGTGGACGTGCGCGAGGTGGAGCGCGTGCAGGCCGTCGTGGCCGAGGTGCAGCAGGCGCACGGGCGCATCGACCTGCTCGTCAATAATGCGGCGGGCAACTTCTACGCGCCGTCCGAGTCGCTCACACCCAATGCGTGGAAGAGCGTGATCGAGATCGACCTCTACGGGACGTTCTTCTGCTCGCAGGCCGTGCTGCCGGTGATGCGAGCGCAGGGCGGGGGGTCGATCGTGAACATCTCGATGACGCTGCATTATCGCGGGTGGCCACTCATGGCGCACGCGACGGCGGCCAAGGCGGGCATCGATGCCCTGACGAAGACCCTGGCGCTCGAGTGGGCGAAGGACCGTGTGCGCATGAACTCCGTGGCTCCCGGCCCGATTCCCACGGAGGGGGTGCGCAAGGCCTTCACGCCGCCCCCGTCGGCCGATGGCGTGGTGGACGTCTTCGCAGTAGAAAAAGCACTGGAGGGCTATGCACGCAAGATGATTCCGCTCCAGCGCTGGGGCACGCCGGGGGACATTGCGAACATGGTGGCCTTCCTCGCCTCCCCGGCAGGGTCGTGGATCACCGGGGCGATCATGGTCGTCGATGGCGGGGAATGGCTGGCGAAGCCATCAGTCAGATCCGAAGGACCTTAGAGGTCTTGACTGGGCGGGCCCTCCGACTCGCGTGGGTTAATCTCGCGCTGTTGAGACGGAGTCACCAGTGAGCCGGCTCAACCGTCGATGCTTCCTCGGGCCCACGATCATCTCCCTCCACGCTCATGAGGCAGCTTTGCCTGTCGCGTAAAACCCGCTCTTGACACCAGCCCAGTCAAATCAGCGCCCAAGGTGACGCTTATTGCGTGGACACGGTCTTTCCTTCGTACCTCCGGTTTCGAGTGTCAACAGGATTCAGTTGCTGCCGCCGAGCCAGCGGGCGTACGCGCGAACGACTGACCCGATGCCCGTATACGTGACAGGCGAGGGCGCAGGGCTTGCAGCCGGATATGCCGTTCGACCACCAATCATTCCGATCGAAGACAGGGAGAATTAAATGAGGATACGAGTACGACATCTCGTCGTCGCAATTGCACTGGCAATGCCGATGACTCTCTCCGGCCAGCAGCCGGGAGGTACGATCACCGGCCGAGTGCTGGATCGCCAGACGCAGCGTCCGCTGGAAGCCGCTCAGGTGCGGATCGTGGGGGCAGCGCGCGGGGCGGCAACGGATCCGAGCGGTGTGTACCGCATTACGGGTCTGCCGGCTGGCGACGTGCAGGTCGTTGCGCAGCGTATCGGCTACGCGCCCGTGACGCGTACGGTGTCGGTGCCGGCGTCGGGAAGCGTCACCGTTGATTTCATCCTCGCGGTGTCCGCCACGCAGCTGGATCAGGTCATCGTGACGGCTACGGGGGAGACGCAGCGCAAGCGAGAGACTGGAAACTCGATTGCCTCGATCGACACGTCCGCGCTCACGCTCGCGGCCACCACCAACTTCTCCTCCGTGCTCGCTGCGCGTGCGCCGGGTGTGTCGGTGGTGAACTCGGGCGGCACCACGGGTGGAGGGTCGCGTATCCGCATCCGCGGCTCCAATTCCATCTCGCTGTCGAATGATCCGCTCCTCATCATCGACGGCGTTCGCATCGACAACAGCTCGTCGAGCAACAGTCTTGGCGTGGGTGGCCAGTCGCCCTCGCGCTTCAACGACATCAATCCCGACGAGATCGAGGCGATCGAGATCATCAAGGGGCCGGCGGCGGCGGCACTGTATGGAACCGCGGCATCCAACGGCGTGATTCAGATCACCACCAAGAAGGGACGCGCGGGCAAGACGCGCTGGGATTTCGTGGCGGAGGGAGGCACGTCGAAAGACATCAATGTCTACCCCAAGAACTACCTCGCCTTCGGCAAGACCACGACGGGCGCATTCACGCGAAACTGCAACATCGACCTCCAGGCGCGCAGGCTGTGCACCGTGGACTCCGTGGTGGTGAACAGTCCGCTCGAGAATTCGAATCCGTTTCGCAACGGGAACCGGCGGCAACTCGGCCTGAGCGCATCGGGTGGGAGTGACGCCGCCACGTATTTCCTGTCGGGCGAGTACAGCCGGGATCAGGGAGTCTACGACATCAACCACAACCAGCAGCTGAATCTGCGCACGAACGTGCGCGCGCAACTCCGCAAGGAGCTCGACGCGGCGATCTCGGTCGGGTACGTCAACGGCGATCTCCGCCTGCCGCAGAATGACAACAACCTCCTGGGTGTGCTGTCCGCCGGGCTCCTTGGAAGGGCGTTCGACTGCTCGCCAACACGCTCCTATCCCACGCTCTGCGGAACCGATACGACCAGCCGCGGCTACACCAGCGGCCAGATTCCGCAGGAGATCTTCGCGATCAACACGCGCCAGCAGATCCAGCGCTTCATCGGCGGCGTCACCAGCAACTTCCAGCCACTCACGTGGCTCACCTTCACGGGAACGGCCGGGGCGGACGTCAACAGTCGCTTCGACAATGAGACCATCCCGCCGGAGCTGATCTTCCTGTCGCCCACGCTGCGTGAAGGCTCGCGCACGGCGAACCGTGCGGTGATTTCGAACTACACGCTGAATCTGAACGGAACGGGGCTCTACGACTTCACTCCGACACTGCGGTCCACGACGTCGGTTGGCGGGCAGTACAGCCAGGAGCTCTTCCGCCGTACCGATGCCTTTGGCGCCAAGTTGCTGGGCGGCACCAACTCGCTGAGCGGCGCGAACGCCCGCTTCGCGGTGAACGAGGTCAATCAGGACGTTCGCACCGTAGGCTACTATGGCCGCGAGCAGCTTGCGTGGCGCGACAAGGTCTTCGTCACGGGCGCCGTGCGGACGGATCGCAACAGCGCGTTCGGCGAGAACTTCGGCAACATCCTCTATCCCTCGCTCAGCACATCTTGGGTGATCGGTGAAGAGGACTTCTTCCCGCAGAAGCTGTCGGCCGTGAGCTTGCTTCGCCTCCGTGCCGCCTACGGGGTGTCCGGGCAGCGTCCCGGCTTCCGCGCGGCTGATTTCTTCTACAACCCCGTGGCCGTCAGCGTGAACGGGGTAGACGTTCCGGGTTTCACCATCGGCGGCCCCGGCAACTCCGGCCTCCGTCCGGAGAAGTCCGCCGAGCTCGAAGGTGGCTTCGACCTGGGCCTGTTCAGCGATCGCGTGAGCGTGGAGTACACCCACTACACGAAGAAGACCACGGATGCACTGGTGCAGGTCGTGCTTGCGCCGTCGCTTGGCCTTGGCAATACGCGCTTCCAGAATATCGGGCAGGTGAGCAACCGCGGCGACGAGGTTGCCTTTCGCGCCACCGCCGTGAACACGCCGACGGTCAAGTTCGAACTGGCGTCGAACTTCACGTTCACGAAAAACGTGCTCGACGATCTGGGACAGGATGCGCAGGGCAAGCCGATTCCGCCCATCTTCCAGGGGTTCTCGAGCACCCAGGTCATCCGGAATGGCGTACCGCTTGGCGCGTACTTCCAGCGGCCCATCACCAGCTTCAGTGACATCAACGGCGACGGCCTGATCAGTCGCGTGAACTGCCCGGGTCAGCCGGTACTCGCGGGCGGCCCCGCGTGCGAGATCACCCTGGGCGACACGACCGAGAATCTCGGCACGCCGTTCCCCACGCGCGAGATCACGGTGAGTCCCACCCTCACCCTGTTCGAGAACCTTCGCTTCACGGCGCTCCTCGATCATCGGGGCGGCCACAAGCTCTTGAACTTCACGCGCGCCTTCCGCTGCTCGAATGGCGGCTTTCAGAACTGCGCCGATGCAGCGGACCGGACGCTCAGCTCCCTTCAGGACCAGGCGAACCTTCTCGCCGCGCTCATGGGCACCCAGGCCGGATACGCCGAGGATGCCACATTCACGAAGCTGCGTGAAGTCGCTCTCACCGTCACGATGCCCAACAGGCTGGCCAGCCGTCTGCGCGCCTCGGCTGCCTCGCTCACGTTCGCGGGACGCAACCTGAAGACGTGGACCAAGTACTCGGGCTTCGACCCCGAGGTGAACGCCCTCGGTGCCGGAAACTTCAACTCGGCCGATTTCCTGACGCAGCCGAACGTGCGCTACTACACGGCGCGTCTGAACCTGACCTTTTAAGCAGAGCACTTACATATGACGAATATCCAGACCCCTGCTCGCATGACCCACATGCGCCGGGTTTCCCGCCTCGGGGTGGCGAGCGCCATGTTGGCGCTCTCCACGGTCGTGGCGTGCAACACCGACAAGATTCTCGACGTGCCCGACGTGGACGTGGTGAGTCCCGACGTCCTCGTTGGCCGCTCCGTGCTGCCGAGCGCCCTCGCCGCAGCCATTGGTGACTTCGCCGTGGCGTACGCCGGCAGCAGCGGCTCGGAAGGGCTGGCCCAGATCACGG
>JBKJMP010000629.1:0-6124 GCA_046596395.1 Gemmatimonadaceae bacterium | reverse complement strand
CACCTTTGCCGTAGCCATGCGAATGTCCTCGTTGTGGGGTGATGCCCTCGCCCGGCGGGATGCCGAGCGCAGGACAAGGTCGGTTGAGTGACGGGTCATTGCAATGCGGTCAGCGTCCGGTTGAACCGAATCGCTCATGGAGAGTCATCCAGATCGCTTGCGCAGCCGCTCGATGCGGTTGCGCACGTCGGCGACACGCGGCTGCAACTCGGCATCGGCGCCCTTCCACAGCGTCACGAACCGGCTGTAGTGTTCGATGGCCCTGGCCGCGTTGCCGTTTACTTCGTACAGGCCGCCCAGCTTCTCCAGCGTGAATGGGAGAAAGTCTGCATCCACATCGGTGAGGCGAGGAAGGTCGGGAGCGGCAACGAACCGCTCGAGGCTCGCGATGGCGCCGTCCGTGCGCCCCGCGGCACCGAGGATGAACCCGCGCCAGAAGTGGGCCCGCGCCCCGAACTGCATCGGACCACCGTCGGGATCGCGGGACGCGATTTCCGCGTGCCGAAGTGCGTCGTCCCATCGCCGATCGAGGACGGCCACGACCGACAGAGCGTGATCGCGCAGTGGCCCCTGTTGCCGTAAGCGATCCGGATCGCGTACCTCGGCGTCGTGGCGCGCGAGCCATCGCCGCGCTTCCGGAGCGTCCCCTGCGAGGGCGTACAGCTCCGCGAGGGCCAGGTATGGCCGCTCGTCGAGCGGGATGCGCTCGACAGGCTGTGCGCGCAGTGCCGCAGACACACGTCGGATTGCGCGCGGCGGATCGCCGCGAAGCCAGATGTCCCTCTCTGCGCCCGACAACGAGTCGATCAGCGCGGGCTGCACATTCCCTCGTTCCGCATCAGCCACGCGAAGCTCGGCATCGATGCGACCCGCCTCCGCAAGCCCGCCGTGCACGAGCGTGAGTGCGCGAAGCGCCCGGCCTCCATCGAATGATATCTCCACTCGTCGCGAGGTCGCCATCTCGCGCGCGAGGATACTTGCCGAATCGAGGCGTCCGTGCAGGTACGCACGATGCAAACGGGCCAGCCGCGCAGAGCGATGCTCCATGATGCCAGCGGGCGCCTCGGCCATCAGCGAATCAGCGGCGGCCCACCGCCCCTGGACCATCAGATTCGAATAGAGATTGCCATAAGGAAGCTGTCTCCCCGGTTCCAGGGCGATCGACTGCCGGAATGCCGACTCCGCGCTGGCGAACTCTCCGCGGCGTGCGCGGGCATTTCCGAGTTGCATCCACGTTTGCGGCGATGCCGGGTCGATCGCGGTGAGCGACTCGGCCGCCGCCAGCCATTTCGCGCGATCGTAACCGCGGCCCTGACGATAGTACGACTCGGTAATGCGCAACCGATCGAGCTCGGGCACCCGGTGGCGCAGTGCGAACGCACGAGCGCGCAGCGTGTCCTGACGCCGCACCTGCGCGCCCATGTTACTGAGCGCTCCCGGCAAGCTCGCGTACGCCCGCGCGAAGTTGCTGTCGAGGGCGATGGCGCGCTCGGCCTGAGCGACAGCGGTCATGAAATCACCGCGGCCGTTGGCGTCAAGCGCTGCGGTGTAGGCACGGAGCGCCTCGAGCGATCCTGTCGTGGCTCGCTCGAGTGGTGTCGCCGTACGCACCGTCTTCAGCGACTCGCCAATACGCGCCCGGAGCGAACGGGTGGCGCGGTCGATGGCGGGGATCAGGTCGTTCGCCGTCTCCGCCGTCTCCTGTGCGGTCGCCAGCAGGTCGCCCGTTCGCGCGTCGATCATTCGCACCGTAAGGACATACGCACCGCCAATCGTGGCGATGTCACCCGTAACGACCGCCGCTGCGCCTTCGCGCTGCGCAATGTCGCGCGCGACATCGAGGCTGAGCCGTGTCTCCGCCGCCTTGCGCATCCGTTCGAGCGCTGCGCTCACCGCACTCGTGGACAAGAGCCGCACCACCTTCGATTGGCCGAGCGTCGTCCTGACGGCCTCCGAAACGACTCGTCCAAGCGTGGAGTCGGCGCCCGGTACGTTGAAATCGGCGATGAGCACCTGCGCACTCTCCGCGAGCCTGCCAGAGGCCATCAGCGACCCGCGAGGTCCGATGCCCAGTGCGCGCAGCGTCATGAATCCGGCCACACCGAGCGCAAACATCGCCACTGCCATGATCGCCCACCGGGTTGTCCGCGACCAGGACATATTTGGAGCGGCACGGAGCGCCAGTGTTGCCGAGGTGCCCAGCCGTTGCGGCGCAACAGTGCCGGCAGGGGTGAACCGAGGCGTGGTCGTACTGGCTGTTCGCTGCACATGGTGCGCGTACCAGGTCACGAGCACCAGCGGCAGGGCGAGCCCCGCGATGGCCAAAACGCCCGGAAACACCCAGTCGGGCAAGCCGAGCACGATCATCGCCGCCCGGGCGACGAGCGCGACGAGCGCGGTCGCGACGAACCAGAGTCCGAGCGAACCCTCAAGTGATATGCGTCGCTCGGACGCCCCACCCGCCACCCCGTGTATCGCTCCACTCGTCGTCGCAGCGTCGAGTGCCGTGAGCAGATCACTGGCGTGCTGCGGGCGATCGTCGGGATCCTTTTCAAGACAGCGCGCGACGAGCGCGGCGAGAGCGGATGGCGCCTCTGCGCGGAGCGTTTCGATTGGCGCCGGCCGTTCGCTCACATGCGCCACGAGCAGCTTGTGCGGCGTCAATCCATGGAACGGTGTGCGCCCCGCGAGCAATTCGTACGCGAGACATCCGAACGCATAGAAATCCGCGCGGTGGTCAGTCGATGCATCCCCCGCCGCCTGCTCCGGCGCCATGTACGCCGGCGTCCCGATGGCCGTACCCATTTGCGTGAGCGCCTGCGTGCTGCCCTGGGTGCGGGATGCGGAGATGGCTTTCGCGATCCCGAAGTCGGTGACCACTGCCGTGTCGCCGGAGAGCAGCACGTTGTCGGGCTTGATGTCGCGATGCACCACACCGCGCGCGTGTGCATAGGTGAGTGCGCGCGCCACATCGCGCAGTACGGACAGGATCTCGGCCATAGGGAGCGGCCCGCGTTCCAGCCGTTGCCGCAAGGACAGTCCTTCCACGAACGGCATCGTGTAGTACGGCAATCCCTCGCTCTCGCCGGCGGAGAGGACGGGGACGATGTTCGCCTGCTGCAGCGACGCCGCGAGCTTGATCTCCCGTGCGAATCGATCGGCGTTGAGGCCGGCCGCGAGCTCGGGCAACAGGACCTTGACCACCACTTCCCGTTCGAGCCGTATATCGACGGCGACGAAGACGCGCGACATCCCGCCACCGCCGAGCTCACGCCCGAGGGTGTAGGCACTGCCGAGCGACTGCTGGAGCTCGTCGCGAAGGTCGGCCATGGGACGTGGCAGGTACGTCAAGGAAGGTCAGGGACGAGCGCGAAGGTACGCTTTCGTGGCCGCTCGGGAAACGGGCTTGCACCACGAGCGGCGAGTGTGACGCGTATCAGGGTCGTCCGGCAGGGTTTGCGACGGTATGCGATATATTGGTCTACTCCGCGCTCCTCGGATGCGAAATCATCATTTGCCGGGGCGTATCATGACCGACATGGGCTCATTCCGCATTCAGGTCGAGATCGAGAACCCGGCTGATCCCGGGCGCCGTGAGGCGTTCCAGGGCGTCCTCGTGGACACGGGTGCGGAGCTCTCGTGGTTTCCGGCGACGGCCCTCGAAGCACTCCACATTCCTCGGCGAAAGCTCCTCCGCTTTCGCCAGGCAAGCGGCGATGTTCTCGAACGGTGGACAGGCCCCGCGTTCGTTTATGCCGGCGGGACGAGCACCGTGGACGAAGTCGTCTTCGGCGAGCCAGGCGACATGATCCTTCTCGGCGCCCGTTCCCTCGAAGGACTCAATCTGTACGTCGACCCGGTGAACAAGCGGCTGGTTGATGCCGGTGCCATGCCCGCCGCCGCTGTGGCGTAATCAGGTCGCTCTCGGGTCGACGGTCTATCGTCACCGGAAGGTCCACGTGGCCTCGAGCCCGTCACCAAACCGAAGCTCCGAGGTGCCGATGCGGTGTACCTTCTCGCGCGTGATGGGGCGTTGAAGGGAGAAACGCAGGGCCACAGTGCCATGCCGCCCGAGACTGCTGGGCACCGACGCGACAGTGAGTCCACCGCCAACAGCCACCACCGTGTCCGCAGACCGACGAATGGCATATCCAAGCATGGCGAGCCGTTCCGTCATGCGCGTGGTCTCGCCGCTATCGAGCGCGAACGTGATGCCTACCACGTCGCGCAGGTACTTCCCCGGTTTCCAGAGCGGCCCGAGATACTCGGCGCGCGACATCCCGGTGCTGTCGGCCGGCACGTCCGGAAACCACGACCGCAGGAAATCGGGATGCCATTCCAGGATGCTCATCATGAATGGCTGCGGGCCTTGCGGCTCGCTGGCGCTCGGAACAATCCAGGCAAGGTGGAACCACGGCACATTCTCGTCGCCGCGCCGTCGGGTGTTCATTCCAAAGCTGGTCCGCACAAAACCTGCGGCGAGACGCTCCACGGCCTTGTGGATGTCGCCTGGCGCGTCCGATCCGAGGTACAATTGTGCGCGGTCCGCGGGTGATCCTGGCGAGGGCTGCTGAAGCTCCACATAAGTTGTCCGTCCGTAGAGATACGCTCCGGAATAGGTGCTGCCATCGGCTCGGGTCGTGACCCTGGTCTCGAACGCGCCGAGTTCATCGCGCACGAATGGCGACGCGGCCATCGCGGCAAACGTCGCCGAGTCCACCCCGACGTAGACGTGATTCAGGCCAGGAGTCGGCGGCTGGACGATGCTGACCGGTGGCGCTTCGCAATAGCGTCCGCCGGCGCACGTCGTCTGCACGAAGGTTTCGGTGAGCAGGAGCCAGCGTGCGCCGAGCTTCTTCCACTTCGCGAAGTAGTCACCACTTACCCGAATCGGGCCATCGGGTCCTGACCACGTGCCCGTCCATCGACCGCTCTCACCAGCCTGACCCCATACCGTGTTCACCGTGATCGCGCGCGGCGTTCGCACGAACACGAGGCCGGGCCGGCTTGCGAACAGTTGCGCGAAGCTTGCACGGGCCGCGTCGCGGCCGATCGTGCGGCTGTTGCCCGACGACACGCCTACATAGTCGGGAAGCATCAGGCGAACCACGCCTTCCGTATCGTGAACTGCGATCGCGCGATTGGACTGACGTCGCGCGGCGCGAATCGCCGATTCATCCGCGTTCGATGCCTGACCTTGCGCAGGGAGTGCGAATGACGCTGCGAGGACGAGCGCGAGAGCGCTGGTTGCCGTGCGACGCTGAATGATCGGCTGCGGGCGGGCGCGACGTATGATGATCTCGGCGGCAACGACACTGCTCGTGAAGCCGGCCCAGAGCGAAACGATGAATGCCTCGCGCATGCTCAGGGTCGTCAGCGCACCGACTCCAATGCTGATCACGCGTGTGGTCGCGATGCCAACCGCCACGGCGAACATGCGCGTCATCCACTCGCGGTGCGTCGTCAAATCGCGCCGCCGGATGGCGACCCAGGCGCGCGCGCCCGCGTAGACGAACAACGTGCCGAACACCATGACGGCGGCCGACTCGAGCCAGCCGCCGAAGGGCATGAATAGTCCGAATATGAACGCGCTGATGCCGGAGATGGCGACCGCCACGAGCAGTACCCGGCCGGTCCAGCGATGGTACGCGACGTATCGCTGGCGAATGCGGTCCGAAAACTGAAACGGTGCCAGGAGCAGGATCAGGCCTCCAGGGATTACGTGCAGCAGTATGAGGGCGCGGTGCGCTTCATACTTCTTCTCGAACGCGAGCGTGCCGGCCGTCAGGTCGTCGTACCGTGGTGTGCCCTTGGCAATCCCCGAGACACTCGCCATGACCTTGACGACAACGTGTTCGATCGCGGTGAATCCCGACGCGTCACGCGGCTGGTGAAGAACCGCAATGACCGTCCGCTGCACGGCTGCCACGACGCCCAGCAGAGAGAGCACGACGATGGCGACGCGTACGGGTGCCGACACACGGAGGGCCATGCGGCCCAAGGTAAGGGTCGGCCAGCCACTGCGCCGAATGAGTGGCTTGTTTACATGACTACTAGTGACTATCATATGACCATGAAACCCATCGGCGTCGCCGAGCTCAAGGCACGGCTCAGCGAATATCTC
>JBKJMP010000185.1:0-3795 GCA_046596395.1 Gemmatimonadaceae bacterium | reverse complement strand
GAGAATCAACTGCACCGCTTCGGAAATGGTCATGAAGAAGCGACGCATCTCCGGGTGCGTGATCGTCACCGGACCACCGGCCTTGATCTGTTGCACGAACATCGGCACCACGCTGCCGCGGCTGTTCAGCACGTTGCCGAACCGCACCGACACATACGCCCCTCGCGCATTCGTCGACGCCTGCATCACGATGTGCTCGGCCACGCGCTTGGTGGCTCCCATGACGCTCGTCGGGTGCACGGCCTTGTCCGTGGACACGAGCACGAAATGCTCGACAGCGGTCGCCACGGCCGCATCAACGACACTCTTCGTGCCGATGACGTTGTTCGTCAGCGCCTCGGCGGCGTTCTCCTCCATGAGCGGCACGTGCTTGTGCGCCGCAGCGTGGAAGACGGACAGTGGGCGGTAGCGCTCGAACACCTTCCGCATCCGGCGCGCGTCGCGCACATCCGCGATCACGGGAATCACCTCGAGCTTCGGGTGCTTGGCTCGCAGCTCGTTATGAATATCGAAGATCGAGTTCTCGCCGCGGCCGACCAGGACGATTCGCGTAGGCTGGAGGTCGGCGAGCTGCCGACAAAGCTCGCTCCCGATCGAGCCACCGGCGCCGGTCACCAGGACAGTGCCGCCTGCGGCGAGCGACGACACCTTCGCGAGGTCGGTCTCGATCGGCTCACGACGCAACAGGTCCTGAATCTCGATCGTGCGAAGCGTTGCGATGTCCACCCGCCCCGAGAGAATCTCGCCGAGTGCCGGGATCGTGCGCGCCTTGACCCCGGCCTCCAGCGCCAGCCCGACGATCCGGCGGACGAGGGTACCCGTCGCTCCCGGAATGGCAATGATGATCTCGTTGATGCGGAACGTCGCGACGATGCGCGGAATGTCGGAGAGACTGCCAAGGACGGGCAGGTTTTCCAGGTGCAGCCCGTGGATGTCCCGGTCGTCGTCAACGAATCCAACTGGAACCAGCGCGAGTGCGGGATGCGAGAACAACTCGCGAGCAACCATGTGCCCCGCGGACCCTGCTCCAACCAGGAGAACCCGCCGGTCATCCGCGGAGCTTGGACGACGACGCCGCGTCAACTCCCGCATCCTGATGAACAGTCGCGGGCCCGCGACGATCGCTACGCTGAGCAGTGCATAGGAAAAGAGCACCGAGAAGGGAACCTTGAGCGCCGTCGTCCCCACCCAGGGAATGATGAAGCGCCCGAGAATCATGTTCAGGATGCCGGCGGTCAGCCCCGCCTTGAAAATCAGCTTGAGCTCGCTGACGCTCGCGAACAACCAGAACCGGCGATACAGGCCGAAGGCGAAATACACACCCAGCTGGAGCACCAGGCCACCGATCGCGAACTTGCTTGCCGTGATCGCGTAGCCTTCCGGCCACCGGAAATTCTCGAACCGGAGCGCGAACAGGATGAAGGGCGCGACGAGGAGCAACGCCGCGTCGAGGAACAACAGGTACCGGTTACGCAGGTTGTTCATGCTCGTAGTGCGATTGGTGCAGGTGCGACCCCGGGTCCCGTCCAGACCATCGTATACATAGTTTGCGTCACACGAGTTCAAAAGCGCACGGGGCTATAATGCCCTGCCTCGACTCGTGCGTCATCGCGCGAGCTCCAGTTCTACTGCCCGCCCTGCCAGCTCGGGCGTGAGGTAACAGTGCATCCCGCACCCCACGAGCCCGGCGCCGGCAAAGATCCGGCGGTACTTCGCCCGGCTGCGATGATGCCACCCGGCGAGATCCCCTTCCATCTCATCACCGGATGTATACGACTCCAGAAACGTGACGCCGTTAAGCAAGGTTGCGATGTGACGGACCCCACGCTCGAGCACGTCATCCGGAATGTACTGGAGAACATCGGCACACACGATGAGGTCGTACCGCTTTCCGAGTGACAGGTCGGGCAGGTCGGCAAACGTTCCGAGCCTGATGTTTCTGCGTCGGCCGAACCGGCGCACCGCGTACTCACTTGGGTCCACACCCTGATATCGGATGCCTGGCCGGAGACGCCGAAGCTCCGTGCGCCACGTTCCTTCGCCGGCGCCGATGTCCAGCACCGACCGTACATTGCGACCGAGGAAGTGCTCGGCGACGCCCAGAACCATGCGAACCTTGCGTCGCACCGCGTCTGGTGTATGAACTCGGGTACGCGGTTCGCGGTACCACCTGGCGAAGTACGCTTCGTCGTAGGCCTTACGCTCGGCGCGAGCCGGCAATGCGGGAGGAGCCATGCGGGACTCGGTCGGAAACGAGGGGAGATCGATGCGCGCGCGCTGGATCCGTGGCGCGTCGTTGCTACTACTGGGGTCGCTTGCATTGAGCGCGGCGTGCAGTCGTAATATGAGCGAGGGGGACGAGCCCGCCGAGCCGATACCGGTGACGCGGCTCAAGGTCGAGAATCAGGCGTACCTCGACATGACCATCTACGTCTACCGCAGCTCCCAGCGCGTGCGGCTCGGCGTGGCGAACGGGAGCAGCACCACGCGGATGATCATTCCGTCGAACCTGATCTTCGGCAGCACGGCGCTTCGCTTTCAGGCCGACCCAATCGGGGCGAATCGCCAGCCGGTGACACAGGAGATCTCGGTGTCGGCTGGGGATGAGGTGATTTTGATCATACCACCATGATTGGAGGGAACAGGGAACAGCGGACAGAAGATCGCGTCCTGACGACGCGCTCTAACATCGTGCTCCAACGGCGTAGAACCGCGCTCTCAGAGCGTTCTCTGCGTTCCTGTTCCCCGTTCCCTGTCTCCTGATCCCTGTTGTTTCAAACCTTGAGGCGGGACCGCCTGTCATACAGGCACACCTCCTCCAGCCCCCGTGGCCCATGTCGTTGCTTCTTCGCACCAGTTTGCTTGCCGCCGCGCTCGCGCTCGCGCCGGCGATCGCACATTCCCAGACGCTGCTCGGCCGTTCTGATTCCATCTATACCTGGCGAGGAGAGCTGCGGGACCGGGTGCTGTTCACCGTCCGCAACCACAACGGGCCCATCGACGTCCGCCCCTCGAGCGGACGCACGCTGGAGTTCCGCGCCGAGAAGCGCCCGGGACGCAATGGTGGCTCGCTGGATGACGTGGCGTTCGACGTCGAGACGAGCAGCAACGGCGACGTGACGATCTGCTCGACCTTCCGGAACCACAATCCGTGTGACGACCGCAACGACAACAACCAGAATGACTGGCGCCGCAACGTGACCGTGGCGATCACGATCCTCCTGCCTGCTGGCGCGGAGCTGAAAGTCGCAACGGGCAACGGCGCGGTCACGATCGAGAACACCGGCGGCAACGTTCAGGCGAGCACGGGCAACGGGCGGGTGCGGCTCTCGGGCAACAGCGGTGAGGTTCGCGTTTCCACGGGCAACGGCGACGTGGACATTCGCGGTGCCACAGCCCCGGTCCGCGTGACGACCGGCAACGGCCGGGTGGAAGTGTCCACGAGCACCGGTCCGGTGGAAGCGCGCACGGGCAATGGCGACATCGACGTGACGATGACCGCGCTGCGCGCCAACGAGGACATGACGTTCAGCAGCGGCAGCGGAAGCGTTCGTATCACGTTGCCGGCGGGGTACAACGGCGAGCTCGATGCCACGACAGGCAACGGTGAACTGCGCTCCGATTTCGATCTGAAGATTCAGGGACGCGTGAACCCGCGTCACATCAGGGCGACGATCGGTGACGGCGGACCGAGGCTGAAGCTCTCGACGGGGAATGGGCGGTTGGAGATCAGGAAGGGAGCCTGACCGGGACGAGAGGACGAGAGGACGAGAGGACGAGAGGACGAGAGGACGA
>JBKJMP010000201.1:0-4370 GCA_046596395.1 Gemmatimonadaceae bacterium | reverse complement strand
CGATATTCTCATCGTCGCGCCGTTCAATATGCAGGTGCGGGCGTTGAAGCAGCGACTCGGCAGTTCAGCGCGCGTGGGCTCGGTGGACAAGTTCCAGGGGCAGGAAGCGCCGGTGGTGATCTTCTCGATGGCGACAAGTCGCCCGGAGGATGCGCCGCGCGGAATGGATTTTCTGTACAGCCTGAACCGGCTGAACGTGGCGACGAGTCGGGCGCGGTGTCTGGTGGTGATAGCGGCGAGCGGATTTCTGTTCGAGCCGGAATGCCGCACGCCGCGGCAGATGAAGCTTGCAAATGCACTGTGTCGATACCGGGAGATGAGCCAACGGTGAGTTCTGGATCATCGGTGGTCTGGCTGGCGTCATCACTCGCCTGCGCTACACCTCACCTGCACGCTTCTGGCGAGGCCGCATTTCAACCCTTCCGTCGCGGACCCATTTGAGCGCTCGGTGAGTTGCTCGCCATGACCACTCTTGACAGCACCTGCGAGTGTACAGCAAGATGTCGAACGAGCTAGGCCATTGCGACGATGCTTCGGCTCGCCTTCGCGCTTTCGATGGACTGACGTAGCCGAACTCCCACCGTGGACAGTCGTACGCCTCTACCTCGCCTGTCTGAGCAATGCCCTGTGGCGGTTTGTCCGCCTCGCAGACGCATCTCGTCCGTCGCAACGCATGAGGCTTCGCGTCGCGGCATCTCGGGTGTGACTCGAGGCCCGTCTGCCCCATCGTGTTTTCGGTTCCTGATCGATACTGTAGGCCCGTAGTCCATGCGAGAAGCAGGGATACCAACGCATGCCTCAAAGGGAGGATCATATGGAGAAGCAGGTGCCCGGTAAACGTTCGCTCTGGAGCAGCCCTCCGCACGGTCTTCGCGCCGTGGTCGTCAGCCTCATAATGGCGCTCGTGGTGAGCGGAACGGCGCTCGGCCAACCGATCGCGATCACCGGCACGGTGTCATCCACGTCCGGTAATCCGCTTCCGGGCGTGTTGGTCCGAGTGCAGGGGTCGGATACCCGCGCGGTGACATCCGCGAATGGACGGTACCTGATCAATGCTCCCGCCGATGGCATGCTGAGTTTTGCCCTCGTCGGCCGGCGGCTGGTGCAGACCGCGGTCGGTGGACGCACCCGAATCGATGTCACGATGGCGCAGATCTCCTATCTCGAGGAGGTGGTCGTCACCGCCTACTCGGAGCAGCGTCGGGCAGACATCACGGGTGCGGTCGCCAGCATCAACGTCGAGAGTGCGAACCGGCAGACGGGCGCGAGCGTGCTGCAGCGGCTCGATGTCGTTCCCGGCATCACGGTTGCCGCGAGCGGCTCGCCCGGCGCGCGGAGCACCGTGAGAATCCGCGGCATCAGCTCCTTCCAGAACAACGATCCGCTGTATGTCGTGGACGGAACGCCGGTGCAGGACTCGTACATCAACTGGCTCAACCCTCAGGACATCACGTCCATTCAGGTTCTGAAGGATGCCTCGGCAGCTTCGATTTACGGGTCGCGTGCCAGCAACGGCGTCATCCTCATCGAGACGACCACCCGCGGCGTATCGGGTCCGCCGCGGATGACGATGTCGCTGAGGACGGGTATGTCCACGCCCACCAACGGCTACGACTCGTTTCTGATGACGGACGCGCTGCAGTATTTCCAGGTGGTCAAGCAGAGCTACCTGAACGCCGGGTTGCCGGTCCCGACGAACATTTACGGCGATCCCAACAACCCAACGATCCCGCAATACACCTTCGCCGCGACGAGTACGAGAACCGGCCTCGACGCGTTCGGGCGTCCCGTCGGTGTGGATCCGTCCAAGTACTCGTATCCGAACAACCTGATCATGCCCGGCAGCACCGGCACCAACTGGTGGAATGCCGTGTTCGGCGAGCCGGGCAAGATTGCGGATGTCAACCTGAACATCGCCGGCGGCACCGATGGCACCCAATACGGTGTGTCCTTCAACTATTTCGATCAGGACGGCACGGCGGCGTACAACAATTTCAGACGTGCCAACATTCGCGCCAACACCTCATTCACGCGAGGACGGGTGACGTTCGGCGAGAACGTTGCGCTCTCCGGGTCGCGCCACTTCGGCGGTCTCCCGAATGATGAAGGCGGCGAAACAGCGCTCATCGGCAAGAACATTCTCATGCAGCCCGTGGTGCCCATCTACGACGTGCAGGGCAATTTCGCGTCGGGGAAAGCGGTGGGACTGGGCAACAATACCAATCCCCTGAAGACGGCGTTCGAGTCGCGGAACAATATCGGCAAGAACAATCGCGTGTTCGGCAATGTCTTTGGCGGCTTCGCCGTGAACCCCTCCGTGGCGCTGCGGAGCAGTTTCGGGTTCAGCGTGAACCAGGGCTCATTTACCGGTTATAACCCAATCACGCCGGAGAACTCCGAGCCCAGCTTCACCAACGGGATCAATGAGAACTCGAGTCAGGCGACGGATTGGACCTGGAGCAACACGCTGAAATACAACCGACAGGCGTCGCAGCACGGGATCAACGTGCTCGTGGGACAGGAGGCAACGCATGGCAGCAACCGGTTCATCGGCGCGTCCTTGAGCAGCCTCCTCTCCACGGACCTGAATGCGCGCTACATCCAGGACGCGCTGGGTGATGCGAAAAGCAAGGTGGTCAACAGCTTCGGCGGCGAGAGCGCGTTGCTGTCCTACTTTGGGAAGGCCGACTACAACTTTGCGGACAAGTACGTCGCGAGCCTCACGGTCCGACGGGATGGCTCGTCTCGCCTGGGCTCGACGAACCGGTGGGGAACGTTCCCGGCCGTGGGCCTGGGGTGGAGAATCTCGAAGGAAGCATTCCTGTCGGGGAATTCGCTCCTGTCCGATGCCATGCTCCGGTTCGGATACGGCGTGACGGGCAACCAGTCCATTCCGTCAGGACGCACCGTCAACCAGTTCGGCGGCAGCAACGGCGACACGTATTACGACATCACGGGATCCAACACGACGGTGCTAGCCGGATTCCGGCAGACCTCCCTGGGCAATGACAACCTGAAGTGGGAGGAAAACCGATCCATGAACCTCGGTGCGGATCTCGCGCTGTTCGACGCCGCGGTCAACGTCGTTATCGACGTGTACAGCCGGAACACGAACAACCTGTTATTCAATCCCGCGATTCCCGGAACCGCTGGTGTCGCCGCGGCGCCCATCGTCAATATCGGGGAGATGAAGAACACTGGCTTTGACATCTCCGTGGGTCATCAGGGCGTTTCGTGGAACGCCAATTTGACGGGCAGCAAGTACCGCAACGAGATCGTCTCGATCGACGGTGTGCGGGACTTCTTCTACGGGCCGATCTCCACGCGCGTCGGGAATGCGGTCATCAACAAGGTCGGCAATCCGATTGGTACGTTCTTCGGACTCCAGGCGAACGGCTTCTTCCGGGATGCCGCCGACGTCGCAGCCCACGCCAAACAGGATGGCGCCGCGCCGGGCCGGATCAAGTTCACGGATACGAACGGCGACGGGAGAGTGACCGCGGACGATCGCGTCATCATCGGCAGTTACCACCCGGACTTCACCGGCAGCCTGGATCTGGGATATCGCTGGCGCAACTTCGACATGGCCGGCACTGTCTTCGGAACCTTCGGGAACGACATCCTGGACGCGCAGAAGGATTTCTACGTGTTCCGGGATTTCTCCACGAACGTCAAGGCGGACCTGCTGGAAAACTCGTGGACCCCCTCGAACCAGGACGCCAAGTACCCGAGGTTGGACCAGAACGACACCTACAGCAAGGCGATCAGCAGCTACTACGTCGAGGACGGGTCCTACGTCCGGATGCGAAACGTGCAGCTCGGGTACACCGTGCCGAGGACGACGCTACGGTGGCTGTCGGGTTCGAGACTCTACGTGCAGGGCGAGAACCTGTTCACCTTCACCGGGTATTCGGGCCTCGATCCGTCACTGCCCGCGGCGAACGTGGGCGGATCCGGCGGCGACATCCGCGATCAGTACCGGGGCGTCGATCGGGGTGTCTACCCCAGCAGCAGGACGTTCAGCATCGGCCTCACCACGCAGTTCTGACTATGAAAGTCTTCAATCAGAGGGCAGCGATGAAAAACATGTCCAGGCAGCCCCTGTTTCTCGGGATGCTGGTGGTCTGCTGTGGCGGCGCGCTGTATGGGTGCAAGGATTTCCTCACGGACGCCGCAAAGCCCAGGGGAACATTGGATGCAGGAACGCTTGCCAATCAGGCAGGTGTGGAAGGCACGCTCATCGCGGCATACCGATCGCTGGACTTCACAAACGGTGTCGGCGGTGCGTGGGGCTCGGCAGCGAGCAACTGGATCTGGGGGAGCGTCACGAGCGACGACGCCTACAAGGGATCCGAGGCGACCGACCAGCC
>JBKJMP010000138.1:0-7884 GCA_046596395.1 Gemmatimonadaceae bacterium | reverse complement strand
CGGAAGGCGATCGAGATCGGCGTGGCTGGGCTCGCGCTCGTGGACAAGTCCGGGTACGTCACGTGGGGCATTCATCGCCTGCTGCCGATGGTGATCGAGGCGGCCCTGTGGCTGGGGGACATCGCCACCGCCGAGCAGTACCGCGACCGACTCCGGCGCGACTCGGAGAGTCTCGGCCACCCGCTCGGGCTTGCATGGGCAGACACCTGCGATGCGCTCATCGCGATGCTTCGCCATGAGTACGACACGGCCATTCCGCTGCTTCGGCGCGCTGCCGAGCTGCTCGAGGCGGTGCCGTGGGTGCTCGACGCCTCGCGATTACGTCGCAAGCTGGCGCTGGTGCTCGCGCAGACCGGCGATCGCGAGGGAGCAACGCGCGAGTTGCGCCGCGTCCACGACACCTTTGCGAGCCTCGGTGCGCAGGCGGAGCTTTCTGCGACGCGTGAGATGATTCGCGAGCTCGGACTGCGTCCGCCTCCTCGCGTGTCGACGCCCGGCGTTGGAGGGCTGACGGGGCGGGAAGTGGACGTCGCGCGATTAGCGGCGCGGCACAAGTCGAACAAGGAGATCGCGTCGGAGCTGGACATTTCCCCCCGGACGGTGAGTACGCACCTCTCGAACATCTTCCTGAAGCTGGAGGTTGCGTCGAGGGGGGAGCTCGCTGAGGTAGCCCGTCGGGAGGGGCTCGTCGGTTAGCCTCGCAGTGACAACTGGTGGATCCTGTTGCGCTCACGCGACATATCTCCGACTCAGTGCAACAGTAATTGCATACCGGCGTTCATGTCCGGAGCTCGCCGGAATGCGCCAAGTGCATATGCCACACTGCTTTCTGGCGTGTCCGCGAACCATGAGCATTCGTGAGACGATTTATGCGATCATTTCGTGTTCGATGTGTTTGGAACGCTCGCCGGGTACCTGCTCGAGCGAAGCATTGCCCCTCTTTCAGGCAGGTTGGTATGAAGCTTCGATGGCAAGCGTTGGCCGGGCTCGCCGTACTGGCGCTCGCGGCGCCCATGGCGGGTGCGCAAACGGCTCACAACACCGGCGCGTCAGGGAACGTGAACGGCTCGTTCCAGGACACGCAGTGGCAGGTCTCGACGAACGGGGGGAGCTCGTACGCCCAGGCGTACCAGGTCCAGAATCCGCCCTCATGGGCGTGGGCTGTCTCGGGCAATTCGTCCTGG
This sequence comes from Gemmatimonadaceae bacterium, assembly GCA_046596395.1. Taxonomy (GTDB): domain Bacteria; phylum Gemmatimonadota; class Gemmatimonadetes; order Gemmatimonadales; family Gemmatimonadaceae; genus AG11. The sequence continues at coordinate 6,700 of JBKJMP010000138.1, read as the reverse complement.
ATCTCGTCGACATTGTCCGGGAGCGGAGGCGGTCCGAGCTACCTTTTCCGGACCTTCATCGACCTCACGGGCTTCGATCCGACGAGCGCCAGCCTCACCTTCCGCTGCGCGTACGACAACAACTTTTTCGGCGTCGCGCTCAATGGCAATGGCACGGGCAACTCCTGCACTATTCATAGCCTTAGTGCGACGCAGACCCTTTCGTCGGGATGGCAGAATGGGATGAACGTCCTGAGCTTCTCGGTCAGTGGTGACAACACCACGGACGGGCTCGTGGTCACCGACATGAACATTCGGGCGAACGTCGCCGTGGTGGCGACCCCCGAGCCGGCAAGCGTGATCCTGCTTGGCACGGGACTCCTGGGCGTGTTTGCGGCTGCTCGCCGGCGGTCGCGGACGGCTCTGTAGAGCCTGATCGATCGAATGAGAGGGCGCCCCGCGACGATGCGGGGCGCTTTTTCATGTCTCAAGCGCCAGGCCACCAGTTGTATCGCCCGCCAAGGGCCAGCAACGCCGGGGCCACCGCGAGCCGCACCAGCGTCGCATCGAGCAGCACTGCCGCCGACAACGCAACGCCGAGGATCTTCACCAGCACGAAGTCGCCGAGGGTGAATGCCGCAAAGACCGCCACCATGATCGCGGCGGCACTCGTGATCACCCGCCCCGAACGCGCGACACCGCTCACCAGCGCCGCGCCCTCACTCGCACCGCGCGCACGCGCTTCGGCCACGCGGGAGAGGAGGAACACCTCGTAGTCGATGCTGAGACCGAACACCACGCAGAACACGAGCACCGGAACCGCGGCGAACGTGCCGTCGAGCGGGCCGCGTAGCCCGATGAGGCGTACACCGTGTCCGTCCTGAAAGACGAGCACCACGACGCCGAGCGCCGCCGCAACCACCAGGAGGTTGAGCGCCACGGCCTTGAGCGGCACGAGCACTGATCGGAACCCTATCACGAGCGCCGCAAGGATGCCGCCGAGTACCAGCACGACCACGCGGGGTGTCCAGTGAGCGATGGCATCGGCGTAGTCGGCATTCAGCGCCGGGACGCCGCCGACGGTGAGGCGTACGCCGTTCATGCCCGCCGCCACGCCAGCGTCGAGCGCGCGGAGGTCACGGGCAAGTGCGGGTACCGCCGCGCCATCCACCGAGGCCGCGGGCGCGACGTCGAGCATCGCGAGCCGCTCGTCCCGACTCACGAACGAGTTCCGCACCGCCTCCGGAATGAAGTAGTAGGCCATCGTTCCCGGGCGCACCCCCTCGGCGAGCTCGGGAAGCGAGTGAACGCGTTCGATACGTGCGTCGCGCGCGAGGGACACGGACAGGCGGCGCGTTGCCGCCCAGCCGACTGAGTCGAGCGCCGACACACCCACCGGGAAGTGGACGATCACGCGGAGCCCCTGCACCACGCCACCGCGTCCCATCGCCCGCAGGGCAACCGCGCCGCGCGAGGCCTCCGCGGTGGCAGGCAGCCAATCGCCACTCGGGAGGGCAGAGTGCAGGCGTCGCGACTGCGCAGCCAATGCGAGCAGGGGCATCCCGGCGATCGCCAGCGTGACCAGCGGACGCCGCGCGACGAGCAGCGCCCATCGCCGCCAGAACTGCGTTGGACGTCGCGCCTGCGGACGTCGCGCATCGACGCGGTGGCCGAGCCACACCAGCATGCCCGGCGCGAGCGTCACTGCGAGCAGCGCCGACGCGGTGACCACCAGCATGCCACCGATCGCAATCGACCGAAGGTCGGCCAATGGCACGACGAGCAGTGCGGCGAAACCGACGATGACCGCACCCGCGGAGACGAGCACGCTGTGCCCCGCGTGTGTCGTGGCATCGACTGCCGCCTCCTCGGGCGCCATGCCAGCGCGCCTCGCCTCCCCGAATCGGCTGACGAGCAGCAGCGCGTAGTCGATGCCCACGCCGAGACCAAGCATCGATACGACGTTGCCGAGTACGATGGCGAGCGGCACGCTCTCCGAGATGACCGCCGCCGCGCCGAGCGCGATCGCGATGGCAAGTCCCGCAACGACGAGCGGCACGGCGGCCGCCACGATCGTTCCGAACGCGATCAGCAGCAGCACGATCGTCAGCGGCAACGCCCGACGCTCCGCATTCGAGACGTCCGCCGCACTCGCGCGGCGCAGGTCGTGGTTGAGGGCGTCCTCTCCCGTCCAGGCGAGTCGCATGGACGGGAAACGCGGGCGCAGCGCGGTTGCCACGTTCGCGGTTCCCGCGCGCAGCCGGGTGACGATGCCGTCGGTCGAGCCGGTGTCGAGCCCGACGAGCAAGAACGTGCCGCCGTGCGTGCCCACGAATACCGAATCGGCCCGATCGAGCAGCGACATCGTACCGGTCACTCCCTGCACCGCGCGCACCGCGCTCACGATCTCATGGAGCACCGCTCTGCCGGCGTCGCTTCGTGGATCCGGCAGGCCGGTAAGCACGAGCACCGCGGACCGCGCGAACGGCGAGGCGAAGCGATCGGCGAGCATGCGCGCGACCGAGTCGGACTGGCTGCGCGGCACACGCGTCACGACATCGAGCCGAGCCGACAGCGTGCGTGCATACGGAAACATGAGTGCCGCGACCGCGAGCCATCCGGCGGCGATCCATCGCCGCCAACGAACGACCCACCGTGCGAGGGCGCTCCCGCTCACACGAGCGCCGAGTCGAAGTAGAGCGGACGGGTATCGAGCGCCGCGCCCGACCAGCGCCCACGCGGTGTCGTGACGAACGCGCCGACGGCTGTGGGCTGCGAGAGCAGACCCGCAAGCGCGTGACGAAGGGGATCCCGCCGGTCCAGCGCGATCGTGAAGAACGTGGCCCCGGTTCCCCGCAGCTTCCGGTACGCGTGGAGAAGAATCGCGCGCAGCACCTCGGGATCGTCGGCATGCACGTGCGGGTGCACCGCCGCGACGGACGACAACAGGCGTCCAGCCGCTGGAAGCATCGCCCCGCCAACGAGCGGCGCAGCCGCATTGACGACGCTCCGCGCCATCGCGAGGCGCGTCGAGTAGCTGAGCACGCGCAGCTGCTTGAACGACGCCTGTTGCCAGAATCCGACGAAGCCTGCCATGCGCCCATCGGCGCGTCGCGCGATCAGGTAGTCGGAGATGTCGAGGCCCGGAGCACGGTGCAGCCATTGTGCAAGCGCGCCGGCGTCCAGTTGTGGCGCGAACTGCCGAGTCGGCCCGATGCGCGCGCAGAGCTCTCCCATCTCTGCCACGTCGCCATCGCGGGCCTCGGCAACACGCACACCCGAGACAGTGGCAGTCCGGCGCCAGAGGAAGGGAACGGCGTGGACATCGAGCATCGCGACCTGCGTGAGGTGCGGCATCCCCCGCACGCCGGCCGTTCGACGCTCCACCGTCGCGTTGCCCGCGAGCACAGTGGCGAGGATCGGAACGTCGTCGCCGCCGAGCTCCCGGCATGTGGCGCGCATGAACTCCACCAGGGCATCGGCTGCCGGCCCTCCACGGAACGTGGGATGTACCTTGAGATCGCCGGCGTATGCGGTGGCAATGGCGCGCCCATCCACGAAGGCGCGCCGTTCGGAGGCGATCGCACACCCAATGACACCCCCCTCCTGCTCCGCCACGCCCACCCGGCACGCCGTTCCCTCGAGGTGCGACAGCGCGAAGAAGTCGGGCGCCCGTTCGACGCACATCGTGATGTCGCCTGCCATCGGACACGCGGCGGCGAGCGCCACGAGCGCAGCATTGTCATCGGGTCGGGCGGCGCGCACCTCCACGCCCGCCCGCGTCGCGAGCGCCGTCATGCGCACTCGCTAACGTCACACGCCACGACGCGGCGCTGGACGACACTCCGCTCGCGCGCGGTGAGCCGGGCCCCAAGGGCGGCGTCGGGCGCGATCCGCTCGCATCCGGCGGGAAGCTCGGTCCAGCCCACGAAGTTGCGATACACGAGGCGCGCGCCCGGCGCCGCGGTGCGCAGGACCTCCCGAAACAGCTCGTCGATCTGCGACGACTCCATCCACTCGCAGATGTTCGAGAGGGCGAACGCATTGACCGACCGCGGCGGACACGTCCGCAGGTATTCGGTCATGCCGCCGTCCACGAGCGTGAGCCGCTCGGCACCGCGGGCCACGGCATCCGCGCCATCGCTGTTCAGGTACGCCGGAACGCCGCCCCTCACGTCGGCCGGATACCGGCCGGTCAGCATCTGGTGGAGGAAGTAGTTGTCGCGCACTGGCAGCGCGGTGAGCGCATGCTCGGCAAGCCCCCGAAAGTGCAGCGCGAAGCTCGGGTTCTCGACGTGCTCGAAGAACGCAGCGGGGTACGTGCTCCGGAACGCGAAGCGGTTGCAGAGGACGGCAAACAGCGCACGCCACCGACGAGTATTCCATTCCTGCTCGAACAGTACGCGCTGCTCCTCGATCGTCGCGCACGCGAGCATCCGCGCCACGCGCGAGCGCGGATGCACGGCAACCTGGAGCATCGTGACGACTGCGCTGATGAAGCGCTCACTCGCGCCGGCGCTCAGCACCCCTCGGCCCACTGCGGCCGACCGATTGTCCCAGTATCGCCGCGCCTGTGGCGAGAGCGATTCGCGGAGCGACGCGTACAGGGCCTGCCGGCTGCCCGACAACGCTCCGCCCAGGAAGCCAATCGCCGCGGCCGCACCGAGCTGTGACGCCGCCGCCTTCAGCTCGACCATGTGGTTTTGCGTCGCATTGCGATCCACGGCCACCACGCGACCCGCGCCAGTTGCGAGCAACGACAGAGCCGTACATCCACCGGAGCTCACGACCACCACCGTTTCGTCCGCACGCGGGTGCAACGCCTCGAGCTCCGCGCACGCGTCCTCACGCACCTGCGCGAAATACAGTTTGTCCGCCACCGCATCCGGGAGGGTCGTCCGCATGATCGTCATGCGGCACGCTCCCATCCAAGCTCGTTCGTCATCTGCCCGTACACGATCGCATCGGCTGCTGCGTAGCGACGCATGGCATCGCGCACCTTCCCCGCATCGGTGCGCGCCTGGCCGTCGAGCCAGCGCTTCACCCAGAGCAGGTGCCCTTTCTCCTCCTCGATCATGCGGGCGAGCGTCGCGCGCACGATCGCATGCGTGCCGGGACGACGCAGGTGCTCGATGAAGTGCCGGAACACGCGACGCTCGAACACCTGCGTGAGCGCGAGGACGTCCAGCAGCGACGTGGGCGTGCCGATCACGCGAGCATACCGCGTCTGGTAGGTATCGCGCACCGGACGCACCCGCCCGCCGACGGCGATGATCGTCTCCGTCCACAGCACCGCGTGCTGCACCTCCTCCGCGCTGTGGCGGGTGAGATCCAAGAGGAGCGCGGAATCGCGGGCCCGCCGCGCGAGCTGTCCGAGGATGAGTCCTCCATGCAGTTCGGACGCGCGATAGAAGTTGAGGAAGCCGAGCTCCCGTGGCGTGATGTCCATGTGCGTCTCCGGCGGCGAGCTACAGCCGCTGCTTGAGGTGATCGACGATGCGCACGCCGCAGAGGCGCTCGATGCGTCGCGCAAACGACCGGATGGCGAGCGGGTCGCCCGGAAAGGCGACGGGCACGTCGGGCACGGCCTGCTCGCCGAAGTGATGGAAGTGAACGGCCGCTTCGAGCACCGCCGGGCGGATGGCGGGGTCGCGAGCAATGCGCGCCGCGATGAGGTCCGATGCCGCCTGGGCGTGCCGCACCTCGTCCGCCGCAATGAGCGACAACAGCTCCGCCAGCGGCTGGTCCTGCACCTGCTCGCCCACCCGGCGAAAGAAGTACGAGGCGAGGTGCTCCGACAGCATGAACTCCACGAGCCGCTCGACCAGGGTCCCCTGCGGTCCCACGCGCCGCGCGCGCGCCCGAATGCCCACGATCTCGGCGTCCGTGATCGCCGGTGCATAGCCGACGCACTCGAGGTAGGTCCGAAGCGCGTGGAAGTGCTTGAATCCCTCGTACATCTCGAAGGCCACGGCGGCGCCGCCATCGACGTCGTCCCAGAGATCATCGAGCATCCAGCCGAGGTGCACCGGGTGGTAGCTCTCGATCAGGGCGGCGTCGCGCAGCTGCGCGAGCAACTCGGGGCGCGCGTGCGCGCGCTCGGCGCTCACGTCGCTCCAGCGCACGTCGCGCTCGACGGACCAATGCCCGCGGTCCGCGGCGGCGGCGAGCCGTCCGTAGGGGTGGATCGAGGGGCTCATGCGTACGCCTCCGATGCCGCGACAGGTTGGATCGACGTCCATCCGCTCGGCGCCGTGCCGTGCGCGGCGAGGTAGGCGAGCAGCCATCGCTCGACACCGAAGGCGACGCATGCACTTGCGGCCGGGTGACCGTCGGCGAGCCGAATGGCGAAGGACTCCCCGAAGAACGTCTCGTGGTTGTTGAAGGAGCCGGCGGCGATGGTTTCGTCGCCCACGGGGAGCAGCAGCTCCTGCTTGAGCCCCTTCACGCGCTGGAGCAACGATCGTCCGCGCGACGTCGGCGCAAAGAAGGGATCCGTCGCGAGCTCGAGTCGTGCCTCCAGGCCGATTCCCGCCGCGAACGCGAGCGCGCGTTCGATTGCGCGGATGCGGAATCGTTCGACGATCGCGGACTCGCCGAGACAGACCCCCTCGCGCATCGCGAACGCCCAGCCGCGCGCGAGCGGGCGAAGTCGATCGCCCTCGTGCCGCCAGCAGGTGCCCTGCGCCGTGACGAATGCCGGGGCGTTCAAGGTGGTGTC
>JBKJMP010000103.1:0-7834 GCA_046596395.1 Gemmatimonadaceae bacterium | reverse complement strand
TGCGCTGCGCCATGGCCTGCAGGCGATCTTGCACGAAAAGACCTTTGCCGGCATCAATGGGTCCGGCAAGCACTGCAACTGGTCGCTCTCGATCGCAGCGGACAACTCGGAGCTCGACGGCACCAACCTGCTCAAGCCCGGCAAGACGCCGCAGCAGAACCTTCGCTTCCTCGTGTTCCTCGCGGCGATCCTGAAGGCGGTGCATCGTCATGCCGGCCTGCTCCGCGCCGGCATTGCCTCCAGCGGCAACGAGCACCGGCTCGGCGCCAACGAGGCGCCGCCGGCGATCATCTCGGTGTTCATGGGCTCGATGCTCACGCGCGTGATCGAGGCGATCGCGGCGGGCAAGACGTCCGCGAATGCGACGCAGGCGATGATCAAGCTTGGCGTCGCGCGGCTGCCGGAGATCGAGAAGGACAACACCGATCGCAACCGGACGTCGCCGTTCGCGTTCACGGGCAACAAGTTCGAGTTTCGCGCCGTTGGCTCGTCGGCGTCGATCGCGTTTCCGATCGTGCTGCTGAACGCCGCGGTGGCCGAGGCGCTCGAGGAGATCACGGAGCAGATTCGCGGCGCGGCGCGTCGTGGCAAGTCGCTGGACGACGTCGTACTCGGCGTCGTGCGCGAGGCATTCAAGGAGAGCGCGGCGATCCGGTTCGAGGGCAACAACTACTCGGACGAATGGGTCGTCGAGGCCGAGAAGCGCGGGCTGTTGAACTTGCGGCGGTCACCGGAGGCGTTGGACCAGCTGAACACGCGTGCGTCCAAGGCGCTGCTGACCAAGCTCGGCATCTTCACGAAGGTGGAGCTGGAGTCGCGATATCATGTGCGGCTCGAGCGGTACGTGAAGGACATGCTGATCGAGATGCACACGCTGAAGGAGATGGTCGATACGCTGGTGCTTCCTGCGGCGTTCAAGTACTCCGGCCAGCTCGCGGCGTCAGCGGCGCATGCGGTGTCGGCGGGCATTGCGTCGGTGCCGCAGGTAGAGGCGGCGAACGAGATTGGCGAGATGATCGAGGCGTTGCGCGAGCGGCGGGACACGCTCGGGGAGGTGCTCGAGAAGGCGGAGGGGATGCACCAAGAGCCGGCGAAGCAGGCGAAGCTTTTAACTGCGGCTGGAGCGGAGGCGATGGCTGATGCGCGGGACGCGTGCGATGCGTTGGAGCTCACGGTGGCGGATGAGCTGTGGCCGTTGCCGAAGTACAGAGAGATGCTCTTTCCGGTCTGACCCCCGACTCCAGACCCGGCGGTGCACCCCATACTCAGGACCCCTCACTCTTCACCCCCGACCCTTGTTTCAAAGCCGGGTTTGGAGTGAAGGGTAAGGGGTCTTGAGTCATGGGGTTCATGGCCGGGTTTGGAGTTTGGAGTTTGGGGTTTGGGGTTTGCTTTGGAGTCAGGGTTCTCCAGTACTCTCTTCCGCAGCGAGTAGAGCTGCTTGCGGAGGAGAATCGTACGCTCGGTGAGCGGGTCGCCCCTCCGCGACGAGAGGACGCCGTACCCCTGAGCGAGCAGGAGCTGGCTCTCCAGCTCACGGGACGACCTGATGCTCATGTCCAGGAAGCGGGCGAAGTCCTTCTGCGTGGTCGTGAGCCTGGACGTCCTCAATGAGCGCCTGCAGACCGTCACGGTCTGCCCGCTCACCACGCAGCTCCACCCCGGGTGGCGGACGCGTATTGCTGTCCGCGTGGGGCGGCGCAACGCGGAAGTGGCAGTGGACCAGATGCGCACGATCAGCAAGTCACGCATCGGAGACAGGCTTGGAAAGCTTTCTGATACAGACGCGCGCGCGCTGCGACGACTCATCACGGAGATGTACGGGGAGTAGGTCACGCATCTCGACGGTGCTCCGTAGCAACCGTAATGGCCGCAGACGATATTGGAACCATGCAGGCATCGGCTCGTTGGTCGGGTCGGCCGTAACGAGTTTGCTGCTGCGGTGATTCGTACTGTCCAACGGGTTCACTCCACAAGGGACGACACGACATGACGAACCGGCTCCACGCGCGGCGGCTGCGCGCAGCAGTGATGGCACTCGCGATTTCCCTGCTCGCAGCACCAACGTCCGTAGCGCAGACAGCAGACGTCGCGACCATGATCGCGCGCATCGAGGGCCCGCAGTCACCAAACCGGCAAGGCTTCGACGCGCTCTCACTCAGTGATCTGATGCAGCGGTTCCGCGTGCCTGGTGTCAGCATCGCCGTCATCAGGGATGGGCGCATCCATTGGGCGAAGGGCTACGGCGTTGCCGACGTCGCGACCGGGCGCGCGGTCGATACGGGCACCGTGTTTCAGGCGGCGTCGATCAGCAAGCCGGTGTTCGCGATGGTCGCGGTCAAGCTTGCGCAGGACAACCGCATCTCGCTCGACACCGACGTCAACTCGATGCTGAAGACGTGGCGCGTTCCCGAGAGCGAGCATACGCGGGAGCAGAAGGTCACCCTTCGCTCGCTGTTCAGTCACACGTCAGGCGCGTCGGACGGCTTCGGATTTCCGGGCTACAACCCCGATGATCCTCGGCCGACGCTCGAGCAGATCCTGAATGGCGAGAAGCCGTCGAACGTCGGTGTCGTGCGGTTCACGCGTGCACCGTACCTGGGCTTCCAGTATTCAGGTGGCGGCACCACACTCGCGCAGCTCGCGGTCACCGATGCGATGGGGCGTTCCACCCCCGATCTCGCGCGCGAGCTGCTCCTCGGACCGCTCGGCATGTCGCGCAGCTCGTTCGAGCAGCCGCTGAGCGATGCACTCGCCACGAATGCCGCATTCGCACACAACGGCGCGGGACGGCGGAGCGGCCCCGCCGCATGGCACGTGTATCCCGAGCAGGCTGCGGCGGGGTTGTGGACGACGCCGAGCGACCTGGCGAGGGTCGCGATGGAGGTGCAGCGCGCGATTCGCGGGCCCACGGGGGCGGTGCTCACGCAGGCGTCAGCGCGCGAGATGTTGAGTGCCGCGGGGGCCGGCGGCTACGCGGTGGGATTCAGCATCGCGCAGCGCGGGCAGGGCTGGTACTTCAGCCACGGCGGCTCGAACTGGGGGTACCAGTGCCTCGTCGTCGCACATTTCCGGAAGGGCTACGGCGTAGCGATCATGACCAACGGCGACGCGGGAGGCGCGCTCATCGGCGAGCTCGAGGCGCGGGTTGCAGCGGCGTATGGATGGGACACGCTCGACAAGCCCATTCCGCGTTGATCCTTGTTCGGCGTCAGGCGGTGGTGCGCGCCCACGGAATGATGTCGAGCCGCTCGAACGGGATGGGCTCGCCTGAGTTCTCGTCAATACCGTAGCCCTCGGGGTCGCTGGCGAAGCGCTCCAGCGCGGCATCGATCTGGGCGAGCTCCTCGGAGATTCGGGTCGCGTTGGAGCGGTCGAGTTCCCCGTCCATAGTGGTGCTGTCGAGATCGGCAATATGAAGAGGGACCTTGGAGAGGTCACCCGACTGGTCCTGGTTGGTTTCCTCCGTCCCTGCGCCGGTCACCGTGTCGAGCAGCTTCCCCGTCCTGGCGCGCTCCTCCCGGAGTCGTTTTTCGAGATGCGTGCGCTGCGTCTTGGTCAATGCCATGTATTCTCCGTGGGTGAACCCTCGAGCTCCCTCGATGCACGTTTCGCGCGCGCGTCTACGCGACCTTCCGCATCGCCTTCCAGATCTCGAGGCTTCGCCGCGCGGTCTCGAGCTCCGGGTACCGGCTCCCTTCCTGCTCGATGAGGTAGTACTCGATGCCGCCCGTCGCTTCGACGGCCGCGAGAATGTCCTTCCATGGCGCGGCACCTTCGCCAAGGAGTACGCGGAAGCCTTTTTCCTCAGCAGCCGTTCCGGGGGTCCAGTCCTTCACGTGCATGCTCCTGATGCGCCCCGGATTCGCGTTGATCCAGGCGAGAGGGTCGGCGCCCGCTTCGAGGCAGTTGCCGACGTCGAGCTGCAGCACGACATCGCGACCGGTATTGGCCGCGATGACATCCATCGGGCGCAAGCCACCGGCGAGGGGCACCCACTCCGCGTGATGATCGTGAAATCCGGTGTGCAGGCCGTACGCCTTCAGTTGCTCCGACGCCGATGCGAGCTGGCCGCTCGCGCGCTTCCAGGCGTCGAGCGTAGTGGTGTTCGCGGGCGCTGATGCGGCAATGATGTAGCGCGAGCCAAGGATGTGATTCATCTCGATGGCCTTCGTCATCGCCTCGCCGGGAATGAGCGCGGCGAATCCGTTGTGCGTCGAGTGGCACCGAATGCCAAGATCGTCGAGCTGTGCGCGGACGTCCCTGGCATACGGAATGGTCCAGGCGAGATACGGCGCATAGAACTCCACCACCTCGTAGCCCATCCCCGCGACGGCTCGAAGCGTTCCGGGAAGATCCTTCGCAAGCTCTCGGCGGACGGCGTAGAGCTCGATCCCGATCGGATACTGTCGTGCGCCCGCGCGCGACGGCGCCGCTCCGCCGCCGCCTCCCATGCTCACCCCGCAGGCTGACGCCAGCGCACCAGCGCCGGAGATCGCGAGAAACTCGCGGCGTGAAAGTGTGGTGATGGGTCCCGAATCCATACGTGCACTCCTTTCATGCTGTGGCCCCAGCTCCCCGCAGCCGGTAATGGTGTGGGGACGCTCGCCGGAACGCCATGTGAGATCTGGGGCGCAGGCACGGCGAGACTAGGCGGGTCGAAGGGCTGGGGAACCGCGCGCCAGATCGTCCAGCCGAGCGAGCCGGCCGGCTACTTCGTGCGAAAGGTCGTCGATTGTCATCGGTGTTCCATGGCGCACGACGATGACCCTGGTCACCAGCGGTACGAAAGGCTCGAGCTCGTGCGTCGCGACAACCGCGAGCGCGCCCTGGGCCACGCGCTCCTCGAGCCACTCGAGAATCATCGCGCGAGTGGCCCGGTCCATCGTCTCCAGCGGTTCGTCGAGCAGCACGACCCGCGGATCGCCGATGAGCGCCGCGGCGAACAGCGCCCGGCGCTTCTGGCCCATGGAAAGCTCACGCACGGTACGATGGCCGAGGTCGGCCAGACCGACGCGTACGAGCGCATGCTCGGCCGCGCCCTCCACGGCCTCTCGCTCGACACGAAGCGATGCGACGAGACGGACGACTTCGCGAATGGTCGCATAGGGAGAGACATCCGGCTGCTCGGGGACATACGCGATCGGCCGTCTCGCCACGATCTCATCGCGCCAGAGATCGTGTCCATGAATGAGAACCTGACCAGCCGACGGCCGCTCGATGCCGGCAACGAGCTTGAGCAGTGTGCTCTTGCCCGCGCCGTTGGGGCCGAGGAGGAGGGAGAGGCCACTGGGGATGTCGAGTGAGTCGCAGGCGAACGTCGGTGGAGCGGCCACTCGCCGTGGCGAGTGACTGACGTAGTCGAAGCGCACGCCGCGAAGCGAAATCGGTGCACTGGCCGCGGTCGGCGCGTCACTCATCGGATCCCGACTGCGAGAGAATCTCCCGCCGAGCTGTGGTGAAGCTCCGACCACGCTGTTCCGGCAAGCCCGCGATCAGCACGTTCGCTGGCGGCCAGGGCGAACGGCAATATCGCCAGACAGAGGAGGGCGCTGAGTGGCCAGACGATCACGATGATCGTTGTGAGCATTCCGGTGAGGAGAACTTCGCCCGCCGCTCGTGTCATGCGACCTGTCCCACGGCGGACGGCTCCTGCCGTCTGCACGATCTGAAGTGGAAGCACGGCGAGTACGACAAGGGCGGATCGCCAGTCCTGCAGCAGGGTGATCGTGAGCGGGAGCGCGCATGCTACGGCCAACAGGAGCGCGTCTTCGAGAACGCGACGGCGACTTCCGATGGGAAGCGAGCGCGCCCACGGCCACGGGGGTCGGCGGATGATCAATCGATCGCCGAGGGCCGCGAGCACGAACGTGCTTCCGATGATCGCGCATCCTCGTAACACACTCGCCGCCGCGGCAACCGAGAGCTCGTTGTTCACTCGATAAAGATGTGCGAAGCCCAGAAGGACCAGTGCGGGAATCACAGAAGCCAGCGATGGCCAGCCCAACGCTCGAAGGGAGATCTGCACGGAAATACTTCTGGACGACGAAGTTGCACGCTGGGCACGGCGTGCCGTGAGTAAGAGCGGGCCCGCAATCGCATCGGCTACCGCAAGCGCTCCGATGGCAGCGACGACCGCATCCCATCGTCCGAGCGACGAAAGCCATACGGCAAGCGCGCCGAGGATGCGTGCGATGGTGCGGGAGGGAGTGACGCACATCGCGACGGCAATGATCGCGAGCGGCAAGCCGAGGATCTTCGCCGATGAAAGCGTGTGATCGTATACGGTCGACACGAGGACAATGGCGATCAGCTCGAGTGCGACGATCGGCAGCAGCGCGACCATGAGCCCGGCGGTCACGGCCCTCCGGTGTGCGGTACCGCTGAAGGACAAGCTGCGGATCCATCCACCGAGTCCGGTGGTAATCGTCGGCACGGCGTGCGCGGCGATTGCCGCGGCAAGAATCGCGATGAACAGTGCAGCGCCTGCCGGAACGTTGCGCGCGGCAAGCGAGAGCACGACCTGAGCAAGCAGCTCACGTGCGGAAGTCGGCTTCGCCGTGAGCAGAACGATGGTGGCTCCGATGAACAGGAGCCCGTTCCGCTGTGCGACGCGCGCCGCACCGAGCGCGTGAAATCGGATGAGAGGATGTATCACGCGTCTTTCGTTGGATTTGCGGCATTGGATTGTTCGGTCGGATATTGGACCCGGTCGGTTCCCAATGCGGACTTGCACCCCCTTCGTGCAGTGGTCTAAGCTATCGGTAATGAACGCTCGACATCTACTCCTCGCCCTGTCAGTGATGACCACGATCGCGACTCCCGCCGATCGGCGGATCGTGGATCGCGTCATCATCGGGGACGTCGTCAGCGAGGAGAGCCACGGATACGCGGGTGGCGGCGTTACGGTTGGGACGGCCGACGGGCGAACGTACCGGCAGGCGCGGGGGTGGATGCGCTATGCGCTCACCGTCTTCGACGATACGGAGGTCACGCTCGCGGCCTCGTTCCTCGCGAGCGGTGATACCGCACGGACGTTCGACGTCATCGTCGAGAATCACCTCGTGGCGTCGCACACCTACCGCTCAGCGGAGACGTCAACGGTCGAGTTCAGGGTGCCGTTCGCGATCACGAGGGGACGGACAAACCTGCTCGTGGTGTTGCGCGCGACCGATGGTTCGACGCCCAGGCTGACCGAGCTGCGAAGCGTGCAGGATCACAACGAATAGCCACTCCATGCATTCAAGGATACGGATGACTTCGTCGGCGTTGACGCGTGCCGTTCTTCTCGGGCTGGCGACTGCGGTCGCGGTGCCTGGTATCTCGGTGGCGCAGTCCGGCACTCCGTCGCCCACCGCCGTCGCCATGCAGAAGAAGTGGCCGCTGACCCGTCCGGAGCGCACTGGATTCGCTGAGACGAGCCGGTACGATGAAGTGGTGGCCTTCATGAAGGAGATGGCGGCGCTCTCGCCGAGAATTCATCTCACGACCTACGGCTATACGTACGAAGGGCGGCCTCTCCCGCTTGCGGTCATCGGCGCGCCCGGCGCGACAGCGGCGCAGGTGCTGGCGACACGGAAGACGCGCGTCTACATCCAGGGGAACATCCACGCCGGCGAAGTCGAGGGGAAGGAAGCGTTGCTCTGGCTCCTTCGTTCCATCGCGAAGGGTGAGCGCAATGGATGGTCCGACTCGATGGTGCTCCTCATCAACCCGATCTACAACGCGGACGGCAACGAGCGCGTGAGCGTCGCCAATCGCGGGACGCAGAACGGACCTTACGGCGGCATGGGTACCCGGGAGAACGCACAGGGGCGCGACCTCAATCGCGACG
>JBKJMP010000044.1:0-13379 GCA_046596395.1 Gemmatimonadaceae bacterium | reverse complement strand
TTCCACCCCTGCGCCTCGATGCCAAGCGCGCGCGCGGCGACGAGAATGTTCTTCGCGGTGCTCCCGTCGCGCGACACGCCACAGTTGATGCGGAGCTGCTCCAGCGGCACGATCAGGTCGTGGTGACGCAGGATCATCGCGAGCGCCGCCGCACCACACTCCACCGCCTCCATTTGGAAGACGGTTTCGGTCTTGTGCTTCCAGCCACGACGCCCCCGCGTATTCGGCCGCGGTGCCTCGACTTCCGTCGCGCTAGAGCCCAAACGACGTCCGCAGCATCGGGATCACGAGGCTGATTGGTCGCTGCTCATCCACGGTAATGCGGCCGCTCGCCAGCATGCCCGTGGTGACCGGCTGGCTCGACCCGTTGCGCGTCGTCCAGCGAAAGCCACTGAGCGTGTTGGCCTTCTCGAGGCTGACTTCCACGAGGTACGTCGCACCCGCCGCCATGAGGCTCTGCGACAGTGCGTCGTTGTGCAGCAGGCGCTGGAGGCGCTGCATCGTGACCGGCGTCTCGGAGATCGACTCCACCTTGCCGAGAATGAAGCCGGCCTCCTGCCAACTCACCGTGGACGGTACCACGCGCACCGTCATTCCTGGCTTCGTTACGCGCCCACTCGTGGAGACAACGAGCATCGCGCGCAGCGGACGGCTCGCCTCCTCGATGCTCACGATCGGTGATGCCGCCGCTACGATCGAGCCGACGTCCGTCTTCACCTCGAGCACGCGGCCGGCCTGTGGGCTCACGATCCGCTCCGCATTCTCCAGCCGACCCTGGGCGAGCTGCAGTCCGCGGCGCGCTTCGGCGATCTGGTCGTCCACCGAGCGCACACTCGTGAGCGACGACTGCCGTGCACCGAGGATGT
The DNA here is from genome assembly GCA_046596395.1 of Gemmatimonadaceae bacterium. Taxonomy (GTDB): domain Bacteria; phylum Gemmatimonadota; class Gemmatimonadetes; order Gemmatimonadales; family Gemmatimonadaceae; genus AG11. Next base: position 12,513 of record JBKJMP010000044.1, on the reverse strand, counting down.
CCACCTGGAGCTGCCGAAGCGCGGTGATGTCGTCGTCGTACCGACCGCGCGCCGCATCGAGCTGCCCGCGCACCTGCTCGACCTGCTCGCCCGTTACCAGCCCGATGCGCTGCGCTTCCTGCTGTTGCGCGAGCCGGGTCGTGAGCCACGCGATCTGGCTGCGCGTGGAGACCGTGTCCGTCTCGAGCGACTTGCGCCGTTGCTCGAGCGTGCTGAGGCGCGATGCCAGGTCGGCCGCGCTATAGCCCGTTGTCTGCCGGCGGCGCTCCTCGAGATCGGCGATGATCTGCTTCGACTCCGCGATCTGCCGCACGAGCTCGGGCTGTGCCACTCGCCCGATGACCTCCCCTGCCTTCACCGTCTGCCCTTCCGTCACGCGGAGCTCCATCACCTGGCCGCCGGCCGACGTCTGCACGTCGAACACCCCACCTTCACGCAGCAGGATGCCCGTGCCCTGAACCGTGGTTGGAATCCGCCCGACGATGGACCACAGCGTTGCAGCGACGATGAGCGCGCCGATTGCGGCGACGGTCCACCATCCCTTCGTGTCCGTGACTTCCATCAACTGGTCGAGCTGCTCCGGGCTCGCGAGGCGTGCCAGTGCAGACTTGCGGAATAGCTCGGGTGCCATGATTCTCTCTGATCACTGATGGTCGGTGACCTATTCTAGGGTGTACCCACGGTGCCGCAAGCTTGCAGATGATACGCGTTGCACTCGGACTTCTTCTCATCTCCGCCGCGGCACAGGCGCAGCAGCCGGCCGTCCGAGACACGACCCCACCGCGCATCGTGCTCGCGTTGCCGGAGCTCGTGACCACGGCGATGCGCAGGAACGTCGACCTGCGCGTCGCGGAGATCGGCCCGCGCACCGCGACCGCCGAGTTGCGCGCCGCGCGCGCCGCCTTCGACCCGTCGCTGCTCGTTGGCTCGCAGCTCGGCCGCGAGGCGAACGACGTCCTCGGCGTGAGCCCGCGCACGACCCAGGCGACCACGGCACACTCCGCGACGCTCGGCACCGTACTTCCCGCGGGCAGCCGGTTCGCCCTGACCCTCCAGAACAGCCGAGTCTCGCTCAGCCCGTTCGCCTTCAACTCCACGGTGCCGTTTCCTGTGTCGCACGCGACCGGACTCTCGCTCGCGTTCACGCAACCGCTGCTGCGCGGCTTCGGCCGCGCCGGCACCTACGGCGTCGTGGACGGGGCGACATTCTCCGTGGAGGCTGCCCAAAGTCGCTTCGAGCGCGCGGCCGACGTGACTATCGCGACGGTCGAGCGGGCCTACTGGATCCTGCGACAGTCGGAGGCGGTGGAGATCGTGCTCGCGCAGTCGGTCGAGGCATCGAAGGCAATCTGGGAGCGCAACGTCGCGCTCCAGGCGCGCGATGTCGCCACCGTGCTCGACGTGCTCACCTCCGAGCGCGGGTACGCCACGCGGCAGACGCAGCTCTGGGACGCCACGCGCCAGCGCATCGATGCGGCCGAGCAGTTGCTGTTCCTCGTGCACGGTGAGGAGGCGCATGGCGCGGTGCTCCTTCAGGCGCCGCACGTGCGCACCACGAGCGACGCGATGGCGGTGCCGACGGTGCCCTCGTTCGACGAGGCCGAAGCGCTGGCGATGAGCCGGCGTGGCGACGTCCGCGCCGCGGAGCGTGAGGTAGATGCCGACCGGCGGCGTGTGGAGCAGAGCCGGAATCAGGTGCGTCCCCGCCTCGACCTCACCGCGGCGTACGGGTACGGCGGCCTCGCGCCGACGTTGCGCTTTCTCAGCTACCCCGATTCCGCAGACGTCCGCACCTCCAACTGGTCACTCGGCCTCACGGCGTCGTTCTTTCAGAAGAACGATGCGGCGCGCGCGCAGCACGAGCGCGCGGAGTCGGCGCTCGAGTTGTCGCGGCTGACCCGCGTCGCCACGGACAACGCCGTGCGTGGCGAGACGCGCGTGGCCGTGCGGGCCGTGGAGACGGCACGCGAGCGCTTCCTGCGCGCAGGCGACGTCGGACGTCTCGCCGAGCGCGAGTATACCGCGGCGCGCGAAGGCGCGCGGCTCGGGTTGATCACCACGTTTCAGCTGCTTCAGTATGAGGAGCAGCTCGCGCAAGCTCGCCTGCTGGTGGCGGAGGCGCGCTTTGCGCTCGAGCTGGCTGGCACGGAGTATCGCTTGGCCACTGGCGCGTCGAGGGCTGGTTACCGGCTGCGTTGAGGCATCCGTTTAGACCCACACCGCGAAACGCCGATGACTGTAGCTCAGTCCCGCGTCGCCCGGTTCTTGTCCACCACGGCCACGAGGATGAGCACGAACGCGAGCAGGCGAATGAGGTACAACCATGACGCATCGCCGATCATGTCCCGCGCGAGTGCCAGCGCAATGCGTTGCACCAGGAGCAGCGTGAACGCCGCGGCGAAGTAGGCGAACAGCCGATCCCCGGTCTGCCTCCAGAACTTCAGGAAGAAGAGCGCGGCGATGGCGTACCCCGCGGCGAGAACACCAGAGATGAAGAGCGTGATGTCGTGGTTCGCCGTCATCGATCGGACTCCCACACCAGGCCGTAGAGCAGCAGCGCGATTCCGACGACTGCGGGCAGGGACCGGATCACGGACAGGTCGTGCTCGGGGAGCACCTGGACGTCTACGATCAGCAGCAGGTTGTTCAACGCGAGGCACGCGAAGCAGAGGCCGCTCCACAACAGGAGGCGAATGGCCGTTCGCCGATACGCCCGCAGGAGCATCGTTGCGCACGCGACGCTGGTGAGCGCGCAGAGGGCATAGACGAAGAGTCCCATCGTCAGTCGCCGCCCGTTCGCAGGCGAAACGCATCGGCGAAGCTCTGGACGCTTCGCACGGGTCGATCGTAGAGTGCGCGCACGAGGGTGACGGGCTTCGTGTGGTACATGTCGGCGAGTTGGTCAACTGCCGCGCGAGTGTCGTCGGCAGGGGCATACCGTACGCCGTCCCCCTCCCGCTGAATCAGCTGCGACGCCAGGAGGTCACGCTCCACCTGCGCTACGACCGCCGGATCGAGCCGGACGTCCCGTGCGAGTTCCGGCGTCTTATGATGCTTCGCCGGCGCCGCCCGCAGCGCAAGGAGCACCGCCACATGGTCCATCGACGGCATGTGCCGGCGGATGAGCGCCAGCAGGACGTCGGACAGCTCGCTCCCGCTCACGACCGACCGCTCTTCGCGGCGGCGCGCGGGACACGCGTCGTCTTCGCCTCGTCCTCGAAGAGCATGGGCGCCGGCCCCGCGCTCAGCCCCATCGCGTGTGCGAGCTCCGACAATCCCTTCGCCACGCGCGAGCGCTGCGGCGGCGTCAGCGACTCGAGCCCCGCCACCAGCAGCGCCGTTGGGGGCTCCGGCGCACGCGCCAACACTGCGCGCCCCTTGCGAGTGATGGCAATCGCCGCGCGCCGCTTGTCCTCCTTCGACGGCTCTCTCGACACCAGCCGGGCGTCCAGCATCCGATCGACCACCGCTGCAACAGACGTCCGGTCCGTCATGGTGCTGGTTGCGATCTGCGCCAGCGAACGTTCCCCGCCATCCTCGAGCGTGCGAAGCACGAACAACTGCGCGGCGCTGATCCCGGCGACTCGGTGTGTCTCGTGAGAGGCGATCCGCAATGCGCGAAGAATACGCCGGAAGGCAATGAGCGATGCCGCAACGGACGCCCGCGTCTGGGCTCGCTGACCGAGGTTCGGCTTCGAACGTTTAGAGGAGGGTGCGGGCGTCACGCGCGCAGGAGTGTGAACATCCTGCAACGTAGCGCGTCAGCCGTGCCACCGCCTCTGGCAGACGCGACCTCGTCCCCCGTGTAACGCCGATCGACGCGGACGCGCTGCGCGGTCGGTGATCCGCGTCGCTGCGCTTTCAGGGAAGGCGTGCTATCGTTGGCCGCGTTGGATATACGGCGCCAGACGGAGAGCGCTGCGCCGGCAGTACCGACGCTCTCAGGCAACCCACTCGAGGTGCATTACGATGAGCGACTACCAGGCCCCCCAGAACAAGCCGTCCGACGAGGAGCTCGAGCGCGTCGCGGGAATCCCCTCCGACGACGCGGCGCTCAATGCTGTCGCCGGTGGTCGCATGAAGCTCGACCCGCTCGAGGGCCGGTCCGGTGAGGTGAGCGACGGCTCCCTCGACAACATCGCGGGTGGACGCGCACCGAGGCGCGGCCCAGACCCCATCTAGTTCCGCACGGGGCTGACACCAGCCGCGCGCGTCCCCGCCGCGCGGCTTCGTCATTCGGGGGAGGCGCGGATCGTCGCGGTCTTTGGCGACGGAGGTGCCGAGGTGCGGGGAACCGGCTGCACGTCCACGAGCGCGAACCGAAAGCTGCCGTACCCCACCGACCTCGGCTCGCGCATCAGGTAGAGCGTGTCCGTCCGCTCCGCCCCGGCGCCACGGAACGTGAGCGCAACCGCGGCGTCCCCCGCATGCACACAGACCACGTCCGTTGGGCAGCGCGATTCGCTGACGCTCGCGACGCGCACCACGATTGACGTCTGCGCCACCCCCGCCGATTCGCCGACGAGCAGCGCGAAGGCCTCCCCCACCTGCGCGCTCTTCGGCCCGGACGCGGCGCCCGCACAGGCGACGCATGCGGCCAGCGCCGCGATCGACGTCCATCGGCCTCGCGCGGAACGGGACGGTCTCGGGCTCGAAGCGGTCATGGTCGTCTTCTCGATGGTGGAGCACTCGCGCTACCTTTTGGAAGGTAGCAGTGTCACTATGCGTACAACCGCGCCGGCGCAGCCGTCGTCACAGCGTGTGAACATCCAGCCCTGGAGTGGTCGATGCGACTCGCGTCTTCCGTCGTCGTGCTCGCCGTAGTGGTGGCAGTGGTGGTGCCGAGCGTCGGCGTGGGCGTCCACGCGCGCCCGGTGGCTGCACCCACGCTCGCGGACAGCCTCGCCAGCCCAACGGGGCGCGGTGCGGCGGAGCCGAATCTCGCCGTCGGCGCGGATGGACGCGTGTACATGAGTTGGCTGGAGCCCGCGGATTCCGGCCACGCACTGAAGTTCGCCGCGCTGGCGGGTGACCGGTGGTCCGCGCCTCGGACCATCCGCACCGGACGCGACTTCTTCGTCAACTGGGCGGACTTTCCCTCGATCGAAGTGCTCGGTGGCAATCGGCTCGTGGCGCACTGGCTCCAGCGCACGGGCACGAGCACGTATGCCTATGGTGTGCGCGTCGCGCTGTCGTCCGATGGCGGCGCGACATGGAGCCCCCCGATTACGCCGCATCGTGACAGCTCGCAGACGGAGCACGGATTCGTCGCGATGTGGCGCGAGGGCGCATCGCTCGGCGCCGTCTGGCTTGATGGACGCAAATTCCGGAAGGACGGGCATGACAAATCGAACGAGATGATGCTCGTCACCACCACCATCGACGCGCGGGGCAAGCGCGGCGCGGAGGTTCGACTGGACGAGCGCACCTGCGACTGCTGCCAGAACGCCGCGGCGATGACGTCGGCCGGCCCAATCGTGGCCTACCGGAATCGCACGACCGATGAGATTCGCGACATCTACGTCACGCGGCGGGTGAGCGGTAAGTGGACCTCTGGCGCCGCGGTGCACGATGACGGCTGGAAGATCGCGGCATGTCCCGTGAACGGCCCGTCGATCGACGCGCGCGGGAATCGCGTCGCTCTGGCGTGGTTCACCGGCGCCAACGACAGTGCGCGCGTCAAGCTGGCGTTCTCCCCCAACGCGGGGGCGAGCTTTGGTGCACCGGTTCGCATCGATGACGGCAAGCCGGCGGGACGCGTGGACACATCCGTCCTTCCAGACGGCAGCGCGCTCGTTACGTGGATCGAGCGGACGGGCGGCGACACCGCCGCCGTGCGCGCGCGTCGCGTGAGCCGAGATGGCAAGGTGGGTCCGGCGACGACGATCGCGTCGTCGTCGGCAGGCCGCGCGAGCGGATTTCCGCGCGCGGTCGTCACGGGCAAACACGTCGTCTTCGCGTGGACGGTTCCCGGACGGCCGTCGTCGGTGCGCGTCGCCCGCGCGGCGCTCGCGCAGCTGTGATGCGGCGCGCGTACGTCGCGGCGTTGATCGCACTGGGCGCCTGCTCGCCGAGTGACTCGGCGGTCGAGGGGGTGTCGGGCAAGGTGGAGGTCGGCGCCCTGGCGCCCGCGTACGCGACGCTCGCGCTCGATGGTGATTCGGTGTCGCTTGCGCACATGCGGGGCAGGGTGGTGCTCCTCAACGTATGGGCTACCTGGTGTCACCCGTGCCGCGATGAGATTCCCGAGCTACAGGCAATCCACACGCGGTATCAGGCGCGGGGCATGGAGCTCGTCGGCGTGAGTGTGGACACCGATGGCAACGATGGCGCGATTCGCGAGTTCATGAAGGAGTTCAAGATGACGTATCCGGTGTGGCGCGACCCGGACGAACGTGTGCTATCGCAATTCCTCGTCATCGGCGTGCCCGCGACATTCCTCATCGACAAGGCGGGCGTGATGCGGTGGCGAAAGACCGGCCCGATCATGCCCGGCGATACGTCGCTGTCGAACGCCATCGAGCGGGCGTTGGGCACCTGACGCGCGCGGCGCACGACCCGTGATGCTGACGCTCGGATACGTGCTCGCCGCGGTGATCGGGCTGTCGCTCGGCCTCCTGGGGGGCGGCGGGTCGATCCTCACAGTGCCGGTGTTCGTGTACGTGCTCGGGTACGACCCCAAGCTGGCCATTGCGATGAGTCTTCCGGTCGTTGGAGTGACGAGTCTCGTTGGCGCGGTGAGTCACGGCCGCTCCGGAAACGTGAGCCTTCGGACGGCGCTCGCGTTCGGCGCCGTCGCGATGCTCGGTGCATTTGCCGGTGCGCGCGTGGCGCTACTGCTCGACGGAAAGGTGCAGCTCATCATCCTCGCGGTCGTCATGCTGGCGGCGGCGACGATGATGTTCCGGTCGCCGGCAATCAATGAAACAGATGCCAGGCAATCGTTGGTGGTTCTCGGGCTCGTCGCGGTGGCGGTCGGCGTACTGACCGGCATGGTCGGCGTCGGTGGCGGCTTTCTCGTTGTCCCCGCGCTCGTCCTGCTCGGCCGAGTGCCGATGAAGTCCGCGGTGGGTACGTCGCTCGTCGTGATTGCGATGAACTGTGCGGCGGGATTCGCCGGCTATATCGGGAAGGTGGACGTCCCCGTCCGCTTCATGGTGCGCTTCACTGTGGTTGCGGTCGTCGGCATTCTCGTCGGCACGTACCTGGTGCGCTTTGTGTCGGCGCGCACGCTCAAGCGTGCGTTTGCGGTCTTCCTCGTGTGCATGGGAATCTTCATCCTCGTTAAGAACCGCGCCGTCTTCGTGTCATCCTGAGCGACGCGAAGGATCTGCACCTCGTCACCACTTTCCACCGTCAGGAGCCTCGTGCTGCGCCACATCGCCCCCATCGCCCTTCTCGCCTCGCTTGCCGGAGCAATGCCAGCAGACGCACAGGACGCCCGTCATCTCGCCCGCGCCAAGGCGGTCCTGCGCTCGACGCCCCTCGTGGACGGACACAACGACCTGCCGTGGCGCATTCGCGAGGACACGCTGCATCCGAACGACATCGAGGCGTACGACCTCCGGAGGCGCACGCCCGGCATGACGGACCTCGACCGCCTCGCGCGCGGCATGGTGGGCGCGCAATTCTGGTCGGTCTACATCCCCGGGGAGACGTCGGAGCGCGACTACCGCCCCAACGGGCGCGTGTCGAGCACGCCGGGGTACGCGCGCGTGCAGCTCGAGCAGATCCAGCTCATGCGACGCATCATCGAGAAGTATCCCGAGCGGTTCGTGCTCGCGACCACCGAAGCAGATGTGCGCCGAGCCTTCGCTCGCAAAATGGTCGGCTCACTCCTCGGTATGGAGGGGGGCCACGCGATCGAGAACTCGCTCGAGAGCCTCCGCGCGTTTCATGCGCTGGGCGCGCGGTACATGACGCTCACGCACAACGTGACGCTCGACTGGGCAGATGCGGCGATGGATGCCGCGCGCCACGACGGCCTGTCGAATTTCGGATGCGAGGTGGTGCGCGAGATGAACCGGCTCGGCATGCTGGTCGACCTGTCGCATACGTCGCCCGCGACGATGAGCGACGCGCTCGACGTGACTGCCGCGCCCGTGATCTTCTCGCACTCGAATGCGCGCGCGCTCGTCGATCACCCACGCAACGTGCCTGATGCCATCCTGCGCCGCCTGCCGGCCAACGGCGGCGTGGTGATGGTGACCTTCGTAACCGTGTTCTCCTCGAAGACCGTCAACGACGACAACCTCGCCATCGACGCCGCGAATGCGGACATCCGTCGCCGGTACCCGAATGACACGGCCGCGCAGCGTCGCGAGTTCGACGCCTGGCGCCGCGCGACCCCGCGCCCGCCCGCGCACCTCGCGGATGTGGCCGACCACATCGATCACATTCGCAAGGTCGCGGGCGCCAACCACGTCGGCATCGGTGGCGACTTCGACGGCATTACCGAGAACGTCGTCGGCCTCGAGGACGTCTCGACCTACCCCGCGCTCTTCGCGGAGCTCGCGCGCCGCGGCTGGTCGGATGCCGACCTGCGGAAGCTGGCGGGCGAGAACGTCCTGCGAGCCCTCAAGCGCGCGGAGGTCGTTTCCGCGCGCCTGAAGCGCCAGCGCTCGGCGTCGATCAAGACGATCGGCGAGATGGACGGGGGGCGGCCGATACCCTAATCCGTCCACCGTTGTTCGTCGTGCGTGTTCCTACCCGTGCTTGGTGTTCCGTTCGTCGTGGCCGTCCGTCTTCCAGCGTCGGCACACGGGCCACGGATGACGAGAAACGGGAAACGGGGTTGTGCACTCACAGCGGACGACGAACGACGGATCACGGGTCCGTGTGTGCTCCGTCATTCGTTGTCCGTTGTGCGTGTTCCTACCCGTGCTTCGTGATTCGTTCGTCGTGACCATCCGTACTCCGGCGACGGCATACGGTCACGGATGACGGAAAACGGAAAACGGGGTGGTGCACGCAGCACGAACCACGAACGACGGGTCACGGGTCGGCAAGCAGCCGTCCCGGCAACGGTGATCAGCCGATTAGTATCGATCATGCACATAGCCACCATCCTGTGCGCGACCTGCGTCGCGACCACTGCGGCCGCCCAGAGCGTCACGATCAACGCCCGCACCGCGCGCGACTCTCAACCCATCGCGCAGGCACTGGTTCGCGCCGCCGGATCCGTCGCCCGCACGGGCGACGATGGCTCGGTCACGCTCCGCCTGGACAACGGCAACGTCACGGTCGTCGTCGCCCGGCTCGGATTCAGCCCCGACTCGGTGAGCCTCGCGCTTCGCGCCGGAACGGACACCGCCATCACCGTCTACCTCGCCGAGCGTGCCGCCGAGGTCGAGAGCATCGTCATCGCGGCGACGCGCGCGGAACGACGCGTGGAGGACACCCCGCTCCGCGTCGAGGTGATCGACGAGGAAGAAGTGGCCGAGAAAGTCGCGATGACGCCGGGTGACATCGCGATGATGCTGAACGAGACGTCCGGGCTGCGCGTGCAGACGACGTCTCCGTCGCTCGGCGGCGCGAACGTGCGCATCCAGGGATTGCGCGGCCGCTACACCCTCATGCTCGCCGATGGCCTCCCGCTCTACGGAGGGCAGGGCAGTGGGCTCGGCCTGCTCCAGATCCCGCCCGTCGATCTCGCGCGTGCGGAGGTGATCAAGGGGACCGCGTCGGCACTGTATGGATCGGCCGCGCTCGGCGGCGTGATCAACCTCGTGGCGCGACGTCCGGCCGACACCACGCAGCGCGAGCTCATCCTCAATCAAACGTCGCGCGGTGGTACCGACGGCGTACTCTATCTCTCTGCGCCTTTTGGTTCGACCGACCAGGACGAACGTCCGCTCGGTGCGACGCTGCTCGCGTCGCTGCATCGGCAGCGCGCCAACGATCTCGACGGTGACCGCTGGGCCGACATGCCGGCATACGAGCGTGCGGTGTTTCGTCCGCGCTTCTTCTTCGATGACAAGGCGGGGCACGCGATCTTCGCAACGCTCGGCCTCACGGCGGAAAACCGAAGTGGCGGCACACTCGGCAACGGCGTCGCGCCCGACGGTGTCCCCTACGTCGAAGGACTCGACACACGTCGCGGCGATGCCGGAGTGACCGGCCGCTTCCTCACCGCCGGAGGTCAGGTGCTCGGCCTGCGGGCCTCGGCGGTCGAGCAGCGGCACGACCACACGTTCGGCACACGCCGCGAGCGCGACCGGCATCGCACCTGGTTCGCCGAGGCGTCCGCGGCGCTGCCGCAGGGGCGGTGGACGCACGTGCTCGGCGCGGCGTACCAGGAGGAGCACTACCGAAACACTTACGTGTCGTCGTTCGACTTCTCGTATCGCGTGCCGTCGCTGTTCGCGCAGAGCGACGTGGACGCCGCGTCGTGGCTCGTACTCTCGGCGAGCGCGCGGGCGGACTGGCACAGCGAGTTCGGAAGCTCGGTGAATCCGCGCGTGTCGGCGCTGCTGCGCCGTGCGGGCGATGGACGTCTCGCCGGATGGTCAGCACGTGTCTCGGGCGGCACTGGCACGTTTGCTCCTGTTCCCTTCACGGAGGAAACCGAGGTGACGGGGCTCGGCGCACTTCGACCACTCGTTGGACTGTCGCGCGAGCGGGCGGTGTCGGGCTCCATCGACATCAACGGCCCCGTCGAGACGGCGCTCGGCGGCATCGAGCTGAATGCGAGCGTCTTCGGCTCGCGGCTCACTGATGCCGTGCTGGCCCGCGAGTACGAGACCGTGCTCCGGGTTCCCTCCACCCTCGAGCTCCTGAACGCACCGGTCCCCACGCGCGCCTGGGGCGCCGAGTTGCTCGCGCGCGTCGTGCGCGGTCGCGCGCGCGTGACCGCGAGCTATGCGCATCTCCGTGCGACGGAGTGGGACGTCGATCGCGGCGCCGCGTTCCGGCGCGATGTCCCGCTCGCACCAAGGCACACCGCGGGCATCGTGGCGAGCTTCGAGGAGGAGGAGCAGGGGCGCGTGGGCCTCGAGCTGTACTACACGGGGCGGCAGTCGCTCGTGGACAATCCGTATCGCACGAGCAGCCGGCCGTACCTCATCGTGGGGATGCTCGGCGAGCGGTGGCTGCGGACGAGCGTGGGCGTCGCGCGCGTGTTCATCAACCTCGAGAACATCGGCAACGTGCGGCAAACGCAGTTCGACCCGCTGCTGCTCCCGAGCCGTGGGCCCGGCGGGCGGTGGACGACCGATGCGTGGACGGAACTCGTTGGCTTCACGATGAATGGCGGGGTACGCCTGTCCTTCTAGCGATCCAGGGAGCCCGCCAGGGGCCAGAGCACCTATCTGCCACGAGTCATCCCTCTCTACTCCAAACGACTCTGACCCGTGGCAGCAGTACGATTACGAGCGAATACGGCGGCGAAGGCGAGTGCCAAAAAGACCAAGAAGGCCGGTCCCGAGCAGGACCATGCTCGCCGGTTCCGGAGTCGCCACGACGTTCAGGATGTCGCCACCATGGGCGAGACTAACGCCGAGCGCGCCGATGTGCGTCAGCGCACCCGTCACTTGATCCACCTGGTAGAACTGCGAGCTCTGCTCCCAGGTCGTCACGAAGAGATCGTCGGCCTGGTTGAACGCCATGCCCATCGGCGCCCCGCCCAGGTTCATGCTGTAGAGCAGCGTGCTAAACGCGTTCGTGGTATTGATCGACCAGACCTGGGTGCCATTCGTGCCGATGATGCTGCCGTCGCTCCGGGTGGCCATGTCCATGACGTTCCCGAACCCCATGTTGCCGATCAGCGAGAACGCGCCCGTCGAGGTGTTCACGTCCCACAACCGCCCATCCCACGACCCGGCAAAGAGGTTGGTCCCGCTCCCGGCGAGTGCCATCGTATTCTGCAACCCGGTCGCGGATCCAACGGCACTCGTGGCGCCAGTGCCGAGGTTCACCGACGCGAGATGCGAATTGCCGAACCCTCCATGGAGGGTCCAGAATGACCCGTCGGACAGGAACGCGCCCGCGAACGTCTGGTTGCCGCCGCTGGAGTTTCCAATCGTTGTTGCCGCGCCGGTGGCCGTGTTGATCTTGATGATTGTCTGGCCGCCACTACCTGTCGCATACATGTACTGCTGGGCAGAGAGCGTGGATACTGCCATGCAGGAGGCAGCGACCAGTGTGGCGAGCACCCTTCCGTAGCTAGGCATAGACCAGTAGCTCCTGTTGCCGGTGGGTTCGTTCGGGGTTAGGGAACGCGCCTAAGACGACGCCTAAGAAAACACGTCACGGCAACTAATGAACCAGACGAGCTCGCTGTCGCCACTGTGCTATAACGCTATTCACCGCTTGCACTTACGCGCGCACAGGCCCAGATAGCGCGGTGACCTGACCACCGTAGTTGTGGTGATCCTGCCATCGTTCTTGTGGCGCCCGCTCAACACCCGCCCGGACGGAGCGCTTCGCTTCGACAGCCGTTCCCTGAAGGCGTTTGCAGGTTGGATGCGCACCTTGCCGCACCCTCTTCCGCGCCACAGAATCGAGCTTCGCCTT
>JBKJMP010000673.1:0-2977 GCA_046596395.1 Gemmatimonadaceae bacterium | reverse complement strand
CGCCCGAGCGGATTGTCGGTGAGGATTTCGTTGTCTGCGCGACCGACGCAACCGCTCCACGTGGGGTTGCCCGCCGCATCGACGGCGGCTTTGCGGGCGGGCGTGCACGTGGAGTAGTTGATGAGGTCATCGACGCCCCATTGGTTGCTGCCGGTTTCGTACTTGGCACTCCAGCGCAGCGGCTGCTGGCCACGGCGTCCCTTCTTGGTGATGACCTGAATGACACCACCGGCGGCGTCGGCGCCATACAGCGTGGCCGCCGCGGGTCCCTTCAGCACTTCGATGGACTCGATGTCCTGCGGGTTGATGAGGTCGAGCGCCGACGTCCGCTGGCCGGAGAACCCACCCGTTCCAGATCCCGAGGGGTTGAACGATCCCAGGTCCTCGGTGTCCATGCGAACGCCATCGACGTACACGACGGGTCGGTTGTTCGTGAACGAGCCGTAACCGCGAATCGTGATTTCGGACGACGTGCCCGGTGATCCCGATCCCGCAGAGACCGTGACGCCAGGGGTACGTCCCTGCAGCACGTCGGTCACGTTCATCACGGTCGTCTTCGTCGTGATGTCGGCCACGTCGAGCTGGGTGACGGCATTGCCGATCGTGCGCTTCTCCTGCGAGCCGGCGGTGCCGGTGACGACGACGGCATCGAGTTGCGACACCGCCTGCGCGAGTGCGAAGTTCGCCGTCGCGATCCCGCCCGCGGGAACGGCGACGCGCTGGGTGATGCGCGCGTACCCGATCCGGCGTATGGCGACGTCGACGGTGCCGGCCGGCGCGTTCGCAATGGTGTAGTCGCCGTTCGTGTTCGTCAGCGCACCGATCGACGTTCCGGCGATGACGACTTGCGCCTCGCTGATCGGGCGCTGTGACGCGGCGTCAACGACGCGTCCGCGAATCGACCCGACCTGCGCCGAGAGTGGAGCAGCCGCGCAGACGAGCAGTGCAACTGCCGCACCGAACCGGCGCGTCACGTGAGTGGAGAACCAACGCATCAACATCCTCCTCGTGGAAGAACAGCTAGGGCCCTAAGCCCTGAGGTGGGACCAAACCTGATGGACTGGCGTCACTCGGACGTGCCTGGGAGGCTCCGGACCGAGTGCCGTAGGTGGTTGCCGTGCTTTCGCTTGCCCCGAATGAGACAATTCTAGGGGCAGGGCGGACAATGGCAACCCGCACCTTCACTTTCCAACGTGCTCCCGCGCGGATGCCATCCCTGCCATCGCGGGGAGCGCATCCCGCGCTCGCACGGCCTCCGTGAAGGGGCCGAGCAGGTGCGCCACACTATTGGCATAGTAGCTCACCAGCGGGCGTCCCTTCGGCAGCACGATGTATCCGCCGCCGTCCTGGGCGATAACGCGCCGCATCTCGAGCATGCGCCAAGCGCGCGCGAAGATCTCCTCCGTCGCCTGATCGGAGCTCAGGACGCGCGCATTGAGTTCGCCAAGCGCCTCGTGCATCTCGGCGATCCGCTCGAGGAGACGGTCGCACGGGATGAAGTCGGTGTCGAAGCTCTGGATTGCCGCGCAGACCAGCGGCACCGGCGTCACCGGAATGAGCTCACCGACGCGCGCGAGCAAGGTGTCGCACAGGCGCTGCACCTCGCCGAGCCGCTCCGGTCGCTCCAATTCGAACAGGTCAGCATGCTCGGCGTACCAGGGCCCGAGCGGTATCGGCGCGCCGACAACCACCGCCGCACGTCCGTAGCGCTTCCACCGGCGCGAGGCCATCCGCGCCACGTTCCAGCCCACGTAGTGCAGAACCTCGAACGCCTGGACCAGTCGCGAGGGCCGCCGGCCGCCGCTCTGCTGGTCGAGCTCGCGCAGCAGGGAGCGATCCTCCAGCACGCGGTCGTAGTTCACGGCGACCGGGACCACGTGCAACCGCGAGGCATAGACCGGGTCGCGGCCGATCCCGAGCACGTAGTCCAGCAATCCGACCTTCGGTGCGCGCAGCCGTCCGTCGCGCGTGAGGCCGCCTTCCACGAAGATTCCCTGCGTCACGCCCTCGCGCGTGATGAGCTGGACGTAGCGTTCCAGCACGGTGTGATAGAGCGGCTCGCGAAAGCGCCGCCGGATGAAGTACGAGCCGAAGGACTTGAAGATGAGCTCGAGGGGGAACGCTCGCGCCCATTCGCCCACGGCGTACGAGATCGCGACCTGGCCGGCCAGCGCGTAGCTCACGAGCACATAGTCGGCGTTCGAGCGGTGGTTCATCACGTAGATCAGCACCGCGTCGCGCGGCAGGCGCTCGCGGGCGCGGGCGTCCTCGAAGTCCACGCTGGTCTTGTAGAACAGCCGGAGGAGCCATCCAGCGGCGCGGTGTCCGATGCTGTAGTACGCGACGACGTTGAAGAACGGGACGATCTCGCGGACGTAGACGTCCACGCGACGCCATGCGTCGTGCTGCGAGGTGCCCTGCTCCGCCGCATGGCGCTGGACGGCCTCCTCGATGACGTCGTCGCTCATGAGCCGCGCACGAACGTGCGCGCGACTCGCGAGCTTGAAGCGGTCCACTCGTGCGCGGTACTTCAGCAGTGCCCGGCGGCCCATCGAGGCGAACGGTCCATTCATGGACCTAATGTGAGGACGAGAGGGCGAGAGGACGAGAGGACACGCGAAAAAAAAGGGCACACCGGAATCGTTCCGGTGTGCCCTTTCCTCCGTACTCTCGTCCTAGCTCTTCTGCACTCCAGCCCGTGCCGACGCCGGGAACTCGTCGTCCTCGGCCATCGAGAACACGTTCGGTAGCGGATCCGGAAGCGCCGCAAGCTCGGCCTGCGGAATCTCCAGCCCCTCGAGCTCCACATCTTGGTAGCGGTACATACCCGTACCGGCCGGAATGAGGTGTCCGATGATGATGTTCTCCTTGAGGCCCAGCAGATCGTCCTTCGCGCCACGGATCGCCGCGTCGGTGAGGGCGCGCGTGGTCTCCTGGAACGAGGCGGCCGAGATGAACGACTGCGTGGTGAGCGACG
>JBKJMP010000135.1:0-4539 GCA_046596395.1 Gemmatimonadaceae bacterium | reverse complement strand
CGACGTCAGACACCTCATGCCGCTGCTACCTTCGGGGTCCTGACGGAGTTAGAAGGCTGTCGCCCTTCGGGACCTGGGACATCCCAATGATAGTCGGTTGTTCGGGCAAGTGCAGATCCTTCGCCACGCTCAGGATGACGAAGCCTCGCGCTCAGGATGCCGGGGTTGGCGCTCGGGACGACAGCGCCGCCAGCGCCTCCCGCACCACCTCGGCGCCGCGCGTCACGGTTCCAGTATCGACGTCGAGATGCGCGACGGCGCGAACGCGTGAGGCATGCCATTCGGTGATGAGGACGCCGCCGTCGCGCACCTTCGCGACGAGTTGCGCGCTCGTCATCGTCTCGGGAAGGTCGATCATGACGATGTTCGAATCCGGGAGCACGACGCGGGCACCGCCAATGCCGTCCACGATGCCCGCGAACAGCCGCGCATGCGCATGGTCTATCGATAGCCGGTCGAGGTGTGCGTCGAGCGCGTACAGGGCGGCAGCGGCGAGCACGCCGGACTGCCGCATTCCGCCGCCGAGCCGCTTCCGGATCGCGTGAGCCCGGCGCATCGTCGCCTCATCGCCCACGAGGATCGCGCCCACCGGGCATCCCAGCCCCTTCGAGAAGCTCAGCATGACGGTATGCACGGTGCTGCCGAACTCCGCGAGCGTCGTCCCACTCGCCGCGGCGGCGTTCCAGAGGCGAGCGCCATCCATGTGTACGGGGAGGTGGTGCTCGTCGGCCACGGTACGGATGGCGCGCAGGTCGGCCAGCGACGTGATTACTCCCCCGGCGCCATTGTGCGTGTTCTCCACGCAGACGACGCTAAACGCCGGATCGTGCTTGGAGGGTGGCCGAATCGCCCGGCGCAGGTCGTCCGCTCCCATCACCCGCCGACCGGCCGAGGGCTGAACGGGCCTGATCTGGACGCCACAAATGGCGGCGACGCCCGCCATTTCGCCCTGAATGATGTGCGCGTCCGCATCGAGGAGCGCCTCGGTGCCGGGCGCCGAATGCACCGCAACTCCGGTCATGTTCGCCATCGAGCCCGTCGGGAAGAACAGGCCGGACTCCTTGCCGAGCATGCGGGCGACCCGAGCCTGCAGGCGCGCGACCGTGGGGTCGCCGTCGAGGACGTCGTCGCCGACCTCGGCCTGTGCCATCGCCTGGCGCATAGCGGGCGTGGGCCGGGTGACAGTATCGGAGCGGAGGTCGATCATGGAGGGGATTAAGGGCATGACTGGCGGCGTGCTGTAACGGCGTGCTGTAACGGCGTGCTCTAACGGCGTGTTCTGGCGGCGGGCTCTGGAGGGCGCAGAAGGAGCGGAAATGACGAAAGGCACACCGAAGGTAACCGGTGTGCCGCTCGCGTCATTCCGGACTGCCGTGCTCCGTCAGGGCTTCTTGACGTCCACGGTCGGGACCCTGACCTCGGTCTTCTTGGTGCCGACGACGGGCTTCTGGACGATGAGGGTCTCGGGCTTGGTGCCCATGACCGGCGTGTTGATGGTGTCCATCCTCGTTCCAACGTCGACGTCGGGGACCGTTATCGTGTTCGTGTCGGTGCCGATGGTCGGCGTCTTGACCTGGAATTCATTTTCGCCGGTCTTCTTGCACGCTGCGAGTGGCAGCGTAAGGATGACGGCGCCGAGTAGCAACTTGCGCATTGGGTGGCCTCCCTGGGTGGCGCGTTCGCCGGACTCTAGGGCAACCTTCGCGCCAACTGCTGCATCCGCTATCGCCAAAGGGGCAAGAATTTGCGGCCGAGTCCGCTCGCCTCACTCCAGAAAGGTCTCTCGCTGTCGTTTTCTCGTCCGACGCAGATCGTACACCTGTCCCACCTCGCCGCCGAGGATGAAGATCAGCGCCGCGTAGTACACCCACACCACCACGATCACGACCGTCGCCACCGTCCCGCGATAGAACGAGCCGGGATTGAAGGAGCTGACGTAGGCGGAGAAGAGGAGCTTCGCGAGCTCGAACATCACCGTCGTGAACGCCGCCGCCATCCACGCCGTCTTCGTGCGAACGCGCTTGATCGGAAGGAACTTGTACAGTGCGAAGAACATCGTGGCGAGAATGACCGCGGCCACGAGCTGGCCGCCGATCGCCTTGGCCTGCCCCATCACATCCTCGCGAATGCCGAGGTCCTGAAGGACCTTCACGCTGCTGTTGGTCGCGATGAGGACGTAGCCGCTGATCAGCGTGTTGGCGGTGATCAGGACGGTGGAGACCAGCGTGATCTTGATGTCGAAGATCTTGCCGTCGATGATGCTGCGCTCGCTCTCGATGTCGAACACGTTCGCGAGCACGGTACGCAGCGACCCGAAGAGCCGGGTAGAGAACCACACGAAGCCAATGAAGCTCCAGATGCCGAGCGTCGTGTGGGCGGAAAGGATGTCGTTGATGACGCCGTGCGCCGCGGAGTTGGTGCCTACATCCTGCGCGGGCAGCAGGCGGTCGATGTAGCGCACGACGACCTCGGTGGCGTTCGCCGACGACCTGTCGAGCAGGTACGTCAGGAACCAGACGAGCAGGAGGACAAACGGGACAGCGGCGAGGAGGATGTTGAATGCGATGCCGCCGGCGAGGAACAGCACGTTGTCCTCGCCGGCGTTGTCCCACACCCGTCCCGCGTAGTCTCGAAGCGTCCACCAGATGCGCCTGAGTAACGACCGCGTCGTTACCCGTCGCGTCGTCTGCATGGGGACTTCGATGACTCAGGCCCCCCGGCGCGTCAGAGGGTTGTGTCGGTGCGCGCCGGCGGCGAGCGACGGACGGCACTTCGGTCGGTCTTGGCCACTTCGGCCCCCGCGTTGTACGCGGCCTTGGTCTCAGCGAGACGGCGCTCGAGATCGCCGCGCGCCTGGGCAGCAGCTTCGCGCCCCGCCGCCATGGCGCGCGAGACCTGCCGCTTCTTGGATTCGATGGCGGAACGCGCCGAGTCGATCTGCTCTTCGACGCGGGCGCGGGCGCCCTCGAAGGTGTCCACGACCTGGCCGGTGACCTCGTCGGCGACGTCCTTCACCTTGTCGCTGGCCGCGCGCGCGCGCCGGGCAATGTCCGCCCGCGTCTCGGCGCCAGAACGCGGCGCGAAGAGCAAGGCGATCCCCGCGCCGATCAGGACGCCGATGAGGAGGTTGCTGGTGTCGTTGCTGTGCTTTTCGATGACGATGTACGGCTCGTCGTCGTGATGGTGATCCCGCATGTGCGCTCCTGGTGACCGGGGCTCAGCGCCCTTTCTTGGCCGTGGGTTTCCTGGCCGGCGGCCGCGGTGGCGGCGCCGGCTCCTTCTTCTTCGCTGCGCGAACTGGTGTCGCCTCCGCCGGCGGCTTCCTGTCCGCCGGTCCATCGTTCGCGGTCGCGGAGGCATCCCCGCTGATCAACCGCAGCAACTCTCCTCGCACTTCGCGTTCCGAAATTCCAAGAACCTTCGCGGCGCGCTCGGCATCCCCCGCCGTCGAGGCAAACGTCCGCAGCACGAGCTGCTGACGCGCCTCGGCGGCTGTCGCCCCGACGGAGATGGTCAGGGCCGTTGGAAGGCCACCGTTCTGGAGGTGGCGCGGCATGATGTCCGCCGCGCCGATGGTGGTGCCGCGCGCCATGATCACCGCGCGCTCGACCGCATTCTTGAGCTCGCGGACGTTGCCGGGCCAGTGATATCCCATGATCCACTGCCAGGCGACGTCCTCGAAGCCCGTGATCGTCTTGCCGTTCTGCTGCGAGAAGCGGCCGAGGAACTCGTTGGCGAGCAGCTGGATGTCGTCAGCGCGCTCGCGCAGCGGCGGCAGGTCGATTTTGACGACCGCCAGGCGATAGTACAGATCCTCGCGCAACTCGCCGTCCGCGATGGCTTGCTGAAGGTTCTTGTTCGTGGCGGCGAGGATCCGGATGTCGACGGTGATCTCCTTTTTGCCACCCAGACGGCGGATCTGCTTCGTCTCCAGCGCCCGCAGCAGCTTGACCTGGATATCCGTCGGCATTTCGGCCATCTCGTCGAGGAAGATGGTGCCGCCGCTCGACATCTCGAACGCGCCCTGCTTTTCGGAGATCGAGCCTGTGAACGCACCCTTCTCGTGGCCGAAGAGCTCGTTCTCGAGAATTTCCTTCGGGAGCGCGGCGCAGTTCAGCGCGAAGAACGGTCCCTTGGCGCGATCGCTCTTGCTGTGCAGCGCAAAGGGACCGTTCTTCGCCCTCAACTGCGCCGCGCTCCCAAAGGAGATCCTCGAGAACGAGCTCTTCGGTCACGAGAAGGGGGCCTTCACCGGCTCGATCAGCGAAAAGCAGGGTGCGTTCGAGATGGCCTCGGGGGGCACGATTTTCCTCGACGAGATGGCCGAGATGCCAACCGACATCCAGGTCAAGCTGCTCCGTGCGCTGGAAACGAAGCAGATCCGTCGCCTCGGCGGCAAGAAGGAGATCAACGTGGACATCCGCATCCTGGCGGCCACGAACAAGAACCTCCAGAAGGCTATCTCGGACGGCGAGCACCGCGAGGACCTCTACTATCGAATCGCTGTCGTCGAGATTGACCTGCCGCCGCTCCGCGAAC
>JBKJMP010000567.1:0-11125 GCA_046596395.1 Gemmatimonadaceae bacterium | reverse complement strand
TGTTGGGAACTCGATACGGTAGCAGGCGCTGATGGTAGAAATCGAAGAAGCCGTCGCTCGACTCCCACTGCGCGCCCCAGCACCAGAGCGACCCATCGAGCGCGATCGCGCAACTGCGCAGGCGACCCGACCGGACGACGACGAAGCGCTCAGTCGTCGCCACCGTTTGTGGGATGACACTGGTGACGGTATCGCCGCGGCCAAGCGCACCGAGCGATCCCTCTCCCCAGCAGTAGACGACGCCATTCGTGCGCACGGCGCAGGTGTGTGTCGTACCGGCGCCCACGTCGATGAACTGCAGGTCTGGGCGAACGGCTGTGGGCACCGGCACGTGTTCGGCGGCCTGTACCCCGGTCTGGTACTGCAGGCTCTCGCCCCAACAGTAGAGCGTGCCACGGCGGGCGATCGCACACGTGTGCCGCTGCCCCGCACTCACGTCGGAGAACTGCTCGCTCGCGGACACTGGGCGAGGACTCGCCTCACAGGCAATCCGCACGCGCCCGCAGCGCCCGCGCGCGACACCGACCCCGAGCTGCCCGCTGCCGTTCCCGCCCCAGCAGTAGATCGAATCGTTCGCGCGGATCGCGCACGAATGCGTCCCCCCCGCCGTCACGGTCCGCCACCCGTTCGCCGTGACGGGCACGGTGATGGTGCGGTCCGCATACACGAGGAGCGTTGGGGCGGTGATCGGCTCGCAAGCAGCCAGCCCGGTCGCGAGCAACACCAGGCGTACGAATGTGGACCGGAGAATCATGACTGTGATGTCGTGCTCGAGAAGGCACCAGCACCGATGAACGCAAGCTCGACGCAGCGCACGCGCGGCGCTACCCTACCCATTATGCCGCCGCTGCTGAAGGAAGACACTCGCCAGACCACGCGCGACATTCGCGCGGCCATCATCTTCGGCGTCATCGCGGCGTCCATCGAGATGGCCGTGCTGGTGTACTTCTTCCGCTGACCCCCAAGCGCGCATGAACGCCGCCCTGCTGCTCCTCGCGTTGCAAATGCGGGCGACGTCGTTGTCCGATGCAGTACCCCATGCGGCCGTCGCCGATTCGGCGCGCGAGTTGAGCCGCGTTCGCCACGCACAGGTGTCATTCGAGCGCAGTCGTCGCAACCACCTGCCATTCACGTCCACCAGCAGCGGCCGCTGCGACGTGCGGCTCGGCCGATTCTGCTGGTGGTACGACGAGAGCATGCCGACGTTTCCGCCCGAGGCCGACGCAATCGGGCGCAAGCGCAGCGAACTGGTCGCGCAGCTCGACGATAGTGGCGCACGCTACCCGAAAGATGACTGGCTGGCGGGCATGCGGGTGCACTATCGCATCGACGGACGCGCCGCCGCGCCAGCCGACAGCGTCGCGCAGCGATGTCAGGCGACTTTGTGGTGGTGCAGCGCGCTCGCCGGCTACGCGGCCCACTCGCTCGGTGACGTCGTCCGCGCAGACTCGGCGTTCGCCGTGGCGCTGGCCGAGATGCCGGCGGATGCGTCGTGCGCCTGGCGCGACATCGGGCCGCTGCTGCATGACGACGATCGTGACGTGTACTCCCGTCTCGCCTGCGACGAACGACGTGAATTCGAGGAACGATTCTGGCTGCTCAGCCGCCCGCAACTCGCGACGGGCGGACGGGCGAACGAATGGCGCAACGAGTTCCACTCACGGCGCGTGGTGAACTGGCTCGGCGAGCGCGCCGCCACGCCCCACCTGCTCTCGTGGGGGCGCGACGCCGCCGAGCTCGTGCTGCGATACGGATGGCCGACGGCATGGAGCCGCGTATCGACGTCGAGCGTGGGTGCAACGGAGCCGAGCATCGTTGGACATGATCCCTCTCCCAGTTTCGCGTGGTCGCCGATGAAGGTGCGGTTCGACACCGCCACGGCGCTCGAGGGGGATGCGTGGGACACGAAGAATTCGCGAGCACCGTCGCGGTACGCGCCCCGATTCGTGAGGCGGCTCGCCGGCGTCGCGGCCCAGATCGCCCGGTTCCGTCGCGGCGACAGCACCCTCGTCGTTGCCGCCTATGCTGCCGCGGATGATTCCCTGCGAACGGTGGTGTCGTCCCTCGCCGCAATCGGCGATGACTCCATCCCTGTGGTGAGCATCCCGGATTCGCGACACACGGGCAGCGCGCGCGTCGTCGTCGCGGGGCACGTCGCGCTCGCGGGAGTGGAGGTCGCCGACACGGCAACCCGCGCGCTCGCTCGCACGCGCCTCGAGTTTCTCGCCGAGCCGGACAGTGGCCGTCTATCGCTCTCGGACCTGCTCGTGTACCGTGCCGGGGGTGAACCGCCCGCCTCACTCGACTCGGCACTCTCGAGCGCCATTCCCGGCGACACCGTATCGAGGAGCGCCGCGATCGGACTCTTCTGGGAGACATATGGCCTCTCGTCCGACGGCGAATCGGTGGACGTCGCCGTGAGCGTCGAGCGCGTGGACCGCGGCTGGCTGCGCAACACACGCCAGAAGCTTGGCCTCGCTGCGGAGGATACGCCGATCAGGATCCGGTGGACCGACGCACGTCCGCCGGTCGGCCGCGCGGCCTCGCATGCGATCTCACTCGATCTCGCGAACCTCGAACCGGGCCGCTATCGCGTCACGCTCACCCTCTACCCCAACTCCGGCAGCGCAGTCTTCACAGGCCGCGAGATCCAGCTCCACGATCGCTAGGGCGGCTCAGCGTTCCTTCGTGGCCAGCGGCACGGGAATTGGCACCATCGCTCCATCCCGATGCCGGCGCGGCAGGACCGCGATTGCTCGCGCCGGGACATGTCCCTTTGTCGCGTACGGGACGTCGCCGGGCGCGCCGCCATTCGGCCAGTCGCGCTCCTTGCCCGGTGAGTCCGGACGCGGATGCGAATTGATGTAGCGCGCCACGTCGAATGCCTGCTGGTCAGTGAGCGTCCCAGGCTGGTCGAACGGCATGTTGTACCGCACGAAGGATGCGGCGCGCTCCACGCGCGCCATCGACGCACCGATGCTGTACGACTTCGCGCCCCAGAGCGCCGGGACGGCGGCGAGCCCCGCCCCGTCCGCGCCATGGCACTTGGCGCAGGTGCCTGCGTACACCGCTCGTCCGCGAGCGGTGTCGGCCGTCAGCGCCGCCATCTTCGGCATTCCCTCGCCATTGACCTTCCCGTCGCCCTCCACGCCGCGCGAGAGAAACGACAGGTAGGCGACGATGTCCACCATTTCCCGACTGCGCGTCGGCAGGGCACGGCCTGCCAGGCTGCGCGTGAAGCAATAGTTCACGCGATCCTCGATGGGGACGACGGCGCCCGACCGGTCCAGATAGCGTGGATACCGCCCATGCACGCCAGTCAACGGCGCCGCGTTCGGCCGCAGTCCGCGATCGAGATGGCAGCTCGTGCAGCGCAGGTTGCCACCGACGTATGCGGGCAGCGAATCCGGCGTGTGCTCGACCAGGGCGAGGCCTCGGCGGATCGACGCACCCATCGGTCCCTCAGGAAGCGCGGAGTCGGAGAGCGCCGCAAGCGTGATCGTCGCGCCCGTCACAGGCTCGGCAGCGTCCTGGTCCTGTTGATGCGCGGGTGGCTCCGCAACGCGGCATCCGGTCGAGAGGGCAGCGGCGAGGAGGATGAGCGAGGGTACGCGCATTCGAAGCGGGGTGAGCGTCACCATCGCACGGTGCGGGGATAGCTGTTCTCGCGCAAGGGGGCCATTGCGATGCACTTGTTTCCTTCCTACCCCTGATTAAGTCTTTCCCGCAATCGCTGCCGGTGTCACGATCGCGCACTGGCCCTTCCTCCATCGCCGTACCCGCCGGCCCCACCGCCGACCCGCTGCGTCTCGTCGTTCGCTCCTTCGCGTGCTCGATGCTGAGTGCGTGCATCTTCGCTGCGCCGCTGCGCGCCGAGGAGTGCGCCCTCGTCGAGTCGCGCTCGTCCCTCGCGTCGCTGAGTGGCGTACGGATCGCCTCGCTCGAGATCCAGAGCGAAAGTCCGTACGTGCCGGGCCTCCCGCGAATGATGGGAGCGTTGCACGCGAACTCGCGTGAAGGCGTCATTCGGCGGCAACTCCTGTTCGCCGCGGGGGACACGGTGGACACGCTCCTCGTGGGCGAAACGATGCGGCGCCTGCGCGCGCAGCGGCTCTTCCAGGACGCCGTCCTCCTCGCACGCCGCTGCGAACCATCTGGCGCGATCGCACTCGTCCTGCGCTCGCGGGATACGTGGACGCTCAAGCCCACCGCTCGCCTTCGCCAGCCGTCGCAGCTCTCCGTCGGCGTCGAGGATCGCAATTTCCTGGGGACTGCCCGCACGGTGGCCATTACGCGTGAGATGACGCTCAACGGCAGCGGCGGTGCGTTCACCTTCGTCGATCCGTTCATTCTCGGGTCGAGTGTTGCCGGACACCTGCGCGTGGCGAAGCTCGCTGGTTCGGAAACCTTCAAGCTTGGCGTGCGACGCCACGAGTACAGCGTGTTCGACCGCTGGCGCGTCGAGGGCAACGTCTCGCGGCTCGGCTACCGTGACACGACCGCGGTGGACAAGGGGCTGCACACCGTGAGCGCAATGGCGCTCGTCGGACGTCGCATCGGGAGCACCGGCCATCACGTCACATCCGTGTTGCTCGGCGCTGAGTTCGATAGCGCCGCGAACATCTCGCCGTCCCGCCGAAACGTGGCTGCCGGAATGCCGCATGCGCGGAGCTTCCTGGGACTCGACTTCGGACTGCAGCGGCGGACCGCGCAGTTCGACACGGCCACATGGATCGCGCCGGGCCGCGGCTTCCTCGATGTCCCCGTCGGCTGGGAAGGGGAAGGGCTCGTCGCCGCTGGACATGAGCGCGATGCCAACAGCGCGGCGTTCAAGATCGACGCCTGGCTGGGGCGCGTCTGGCTTCCCCGGCGCGGGCAGATTCTCATGGCCGATTGGTGGACGTCCGGCTACCTGGGACGCGGCATCGACAACAATCACACCGCGCGTGCGTCGCTCTCCTTCTATTCGGAGGCTGCGCGAGGAATGTGGGGCGCACGCTTGACGATGGAGCAGCTGCATGAGGTCGATCCTGATCGGCGCGGACTCTCGCTCATGCCGCTGGCCGATTACACGACTCCCGTGGTTCGCACCTTCGCGGCGCATGGACGACAGGCGATCGCCGCCTCCGTCGACCGAGACCTCCGCCTCGCCCGGATCGGCGCCGCATCCGTCATCAACGCGGGCGGCTTCCTCGCTGGCTCCTACCGGTGGGGAGTGCACGGCTACGACGGCAGGCCGCTTCACGCCGCCGTGATCGGCACCCGGCTTCGCGTGCTCTCCGCGAACGGCACCGTCGGCAGCGTTCGCGTGGACGTGGGCTATCCCGTCCTTCGCAGCGACATCCTCGCCTCGAAGCCGTACGTCACGGTCACTTACGGCACCCTGTTCGACGCGAGCCGCATGCGTGACGGACGACGGGTATACTGAGCGGCGTGCAGACTGCTGGCACCGCGGCACTCCCGCGACTGCCCGACTCCTCCTAGACTTCATCCATTGAACGATCCCGCCCCGCGTCTCCGCGGTGGCGGGATTTCCGTCTCCATTCAGCCCCTCGTCCATGCGGTCCTTCACTCTCGCGGTCGCCGGTGCGTTTGCCCTGTCCGCGGCCACGCCGTCCGCGCCCCACGCGCAGGGCGCCGGGCGCATCCAGCTCGAGACCTACGCCCTCGCGAACGGCCTCAAGGTCGTGCTCGCGCCCGACCGGTCCACGCAGGTCGTGGCAGTCAACGTGTGGTACGACGTCGGATCGCGGAACGAGACGCCCGGCCGCACGGGATTCGCCCACCTCTTCGAGCACATGATGTTTCAGGGCTCGACCAACGTGGCCAAGGGCACGCACATGTCGATGATCGAGCAGGCGGGCGGCCAGATGAATGGCAGCACGCAGGACGATCGCACGAACTATTACGAGGTGCTGCCGTCCAACCGCTACAACATGGGCCTGTGGCTCGAGGCCGATCGCATGCGGTCGCTCGCGATTACCGCGGCGAACTTCGAGAACCAGCGTGAGACGGTGAAGGAGGAGCGCCGGCTCCGCATCGACAACCAGCCGTACACCGGTGCGTTCCTCAAGGGCGTGACCGCGCCCTTCGACCCGAAGACCTGCTTCGCCTACGGGCACGAGTTGATCGGCTCGATGACCGACCTGAACGCTGCGAAGACCGAGGACGTGAAGGCGTTCTTCGACATGTACTACGCGCCCAACAACGCGACGCTCACGCTCGTTGGGGACTTCGACCCTGCCGAGGCGAAGGCACTCGTCCAGCAGTATTTCGCTGACATCCCGCGCGGCAAGAATCCCCCGCCCGTTACCTGCGACGTGAAGTTCAACGCGGGAGAGAAGCGGGAGACGGTCATCGACGACAAGGCCACGCTCCCCGCCCTGCTCCGCATCTATCTGGTGCCGGAGTTCAAGCATCAGGACCATGCGACGCTCGAGCTCCTCGCCACGATCCTCGGATCGGGCGAGAGCTCGCGGATGAATCGCGCCATCGCGCGCGAGGCCAGAGCCGCCCTCGCCACGCAGGTCGGCCTCAACGTCACGGGCCCGCATCGCGGCCCGAGCACGTTTGCCGCGCTCGCCATTGCCAATCAGGGCGTCTCCACCGACTCGCTCGACAACCTCATCTCCGCCGAAGTGGCGAAGATCGTTGCCGACGGTGTCACCAACGAGGAGCTCGCGAAGGCCAAGAACAGCCGCCGCGCCGGCGAAATCTTCGGCAAGCAGCAGGCGCTCAACGTCGCCGAGATGATCCAGTCCGCCAACATGTACCTGGGGGATCCCGAGGCGGTGAACACCGACATGCAGCGCTACACGCGCGTGACGAAGGACGACATCAAGCGCGTCGCCCAGCAATACTTGAGACCGGACAACTCGGTCGTCATCCTGATCAAGCCGCCCGAGGGACCCCGTCCATGATGCGCCCTGCCTTCCGCCTGGCCTCCGCGCTTACCGCCGTCGCATTTGCTGGCGCGCTCGGCGCCCAACAGCCCTCCAAGCCGCCGGCCGCCGCCACCGTCAAGCCCGCGGCGATTCCCGCCTTCCAGGAGGCAACGCTGCCGAGCGGGCTGCGCATCATGCTCGTGCAGAGCAGCCGCCAGCCCGTGGTCTCGCTCGCGCTGATGATTCCCGCCGGTGACGCCTTCGACCCATCGGGCAAGGAGGGGCTCGCGGCGATCGCCGCCGGCGTCCTCACCAAGGGCGCAGGCACCCGCACCGCCGACGAAGTGTCGTCCGCCATCGAGGGTGTCGGCGGTTCGATCGGCGCCAGCTCGACGCCTGACTTCCTGAACGTCCGCGCAAACGTCCTCGCGGAGAATGCCCCGTTGGCATTCGAGCTCGTGGCCGATGCCGTTGCGCGGCCGACGTTCGCCCCGAACGAGGTCGAGCTCGCGCGCACGCAAATGCTGTCCAGCCTCCAGCTGGAGCAGTCGCAGCCGTCGTCACTCGCCGCGCGGTTCTTCGCCGCACAGCTGTTCGGCACGCATCCGTATGGTAAGCGGCCCTCGGCCACGTCCGTCCGCTCGCTCACGGCCGACGACATGAAGGCCTTCCGGCGCCTGCGGCTCGTTCCGGCGGGTGCGCTGCTCGTAGTCGCTGGAGACATCACGCTGGCGCGGGCGCGCGAGCTCGCGCAACAGCACTTTGGCAAATGGACAGGTAGTGCGCCGGCGGCCGCCAGGCGGCCGGCACCGCCGGCGCGCACCAAGACGGAAATTCTCCTCGTGCACCGTCCTGGATCTGTCCAGAGCAACATCGTCGTCGGGAACCTCACGTACGCGCCCGCGAACCCCAGCTACTACCCCCTCACGGTCGCCAGCCGAATCCTTGGCGGTGGCAGCGATGGGCGCCTGTTCAGGACCCTGCGCGAGGAGAAGAGCTGGACCTACGGCGCATATTCCTCCCTCACGCGCAACAAGGACATCGGCAGCTTCGAGGCGACCGCCGAAGTACGCAACGCCGTGACGGACTCCGCGCTCACCGAGCTGTTGAAGATCGAGCGGAGCCTTGGCGGCGTTCGGGTTACGCCAAAGGAGCTCGAGGCGGGCAAGGGCGCGCTCGTCGGCAGCCTGCCCCTGCAGCTCGAGACGGCGCAAGGCATCGCCGAGCAGGTTGGGCGGTACACGATGCTTGGCTTGCCCAAGGATTACATCCGCACGTTGCGCCCGCGCCTTGCTGCCGTCACGGCCGTACAGCTGCAGGCAGCCGCGCGCGCGTACATGCGCCCGGACGCGTCGCTCATCGTGGTCGTCGGCGATGGCGCGCAGATCTACGACAAGCTCGCGCGGATCGCGCCCACGCGGATCGTGAACGGACAAGGCGACGCGATGACACCCGGCGACCTCGTGCAGCGCGTGACGTCGCTCCCCGTGGACCTGTCGAAAGTCGTGGCGCGTGCCGACAGCTTCGCGGTGCTGGTGCAGGGAAACGCCATGGGGCATCAGACCAACATCCTGCGGAAGACCGCGACCGGCTACACCTATCAGACGGCGTTGAGCATCGGCCCGATCATGCAGCAGAACACCGAGACCGTGTTCGCCAACGACCTCGCGCCGGTGTCGGTGAAGACCGTGGGCAAGGTGCAGGGCATGGACGTGAGCGTGGACGTCGCGTACACCGCTGGTCGCGCCCGGGGCGCGGCGACGACGCCGGGCGCCGCCGGCATGAAAACCCTCAACGTGGATACCCCGGTCGCCCCCGGGGTGCTCGATGACAATATGATCGGGGCGCTCGTTCCCGGCCTCGCGTGGACCCCCAACGCCAAGTTCTCCGTCAGTGTCTTCGACGCCGCGGCGGGCACGCAGAAGCAGCTCACGCTTCAGGCGCTGGCCACCGAATCCGTGACAGTGCCGGCCGGATCGTTCTCCGTTTATCGGGTGGAGGTCACCGGCCAGGAGCAGCCCATGACGCTGTGGGTGACGTCCGCAGCGCCGCATCGCGTCGTCAAGATGGCGATGGCGGGCACGCCGGTGGAATTCGTGCTCGTGAAGTAGTCGGACTCGCGATGCTGATCATCAGCGAGCGGGAGGTTCCTGGCCTCCTGCCGATGGCGGAATGCATCGAGGTGATGTCGAGCGCGCTGGCCACGCTGGCGCGCGGCGGCGCCCTCATGCCCCTGCGCACGATGCTCCACGTTCCACCCAAGGCGGGCATCGTCGCCATGATGCCCGCGTACCTCGGCGAGCCCGACGCCCTCGGCGTGAAGGTCATTACCGTCTTCAACGGCAATCGCGGCACCGAGTATGACTCGCACCAGGGAGCGGTGCTGCTGTTCGGCGCCGATCACGGAGACCTCATCGCCGTGATCGACGCAAGCTCCGTGACGGCGATCAGGACCGCCGCGGTCTCCGGGCTCGCCACGCGCCTCCTTGCGCGTGCGGACGCCGGCGATCTCTGCATCCTGGGATCGGGGGTCCAGGCGAGGACGCACCTGGAGGCCATGATGGTCGTGCGTCCCGTTCACCGCGTGCGGGTCTGGAGCCGCACACCGCACAACGCACGCGTGTTCGCGAATGTGGAGGCTTCGCGCTACTCGGTCCCAATCGACGTGATGCCCGACGTGGCATCCGCGGTCGCCGGTGCCGACATCATCTGTGCGACGACGTCCGCTCGCGATCCGATCCTCCGCGGCGAATGGATCGCCCCTGGCGCCCACATCAACGCCGTCGGCTCGAGCACGCCGACAGCGCGTGAGATCGATACGGGCGGGGTCGTCCGCGCCTCGCTCTTCGTGGACCGTCGCGAGTCGACTCTTCGTGAAGCCGGCGACTTCCTCATCCCTCGCAGCGAAGGCGCGATCGGCGACGACCACATCCGCGCCGAACTGGGTGAGGTGCTGGTGGGGAGCCATGGCGGGCGCACCCATCGAGAGGAGATCACGCTTTTCAAGTCGCTGGGGCTTGCCGTGGAGGACGTCGCCGCCGCGTACCACATTTACGCGGGCGCGATTCGCACGGGGGGCGGGACGCGGGTCGAGCTGGGTGGGATGCGACCCAGCTGAGCGACTGCCGGGCAAAGCGCGAATACTCCCGTGTTCTGCAACAGCACGACGCTCGTGGGCGTCGGACGAAATGTCCAAACAGTACCGGGCGAAATGTCCACTTGGCCTGCGCTGAAACTGAAACTAGGTCAGTTCGACGGATGTCAGCGCTCGGCAAAAGGTGGCCTTTCCGTTGCTTTAGAGCGAGTCGCCAAGGAGTTCTTCCCTGCTGCGACGCTGCACGAGGGGACGAGTCCACCGGTCATCACCTGCACGGTCGTCCACCCTTCAGTGCGAGCCCATCCAAGGCTCGAGAGGCACCCCGATGAGCATGCCGACGAAGACACGCTTTCACGGATCCATCCGGCCCGTTCTTGCCGTTCTGTGCGCGCTGATGCTGGGCGCTTGCGCGGGTGAGAGTACCGGTCCGCAGCCGTCCGGCGCTCGTTCTGGATTCAATCCCGGCGCGCGCAGTGATGCGGGGTACGCCGCTGCCGAGCGCGACACCAGCCAGTCGGCGGTGCGGCGCTCACTGCCGAAGAGCCCGGTCAAGACGCAGCCGCTGGCGACTCCGTGAGCCTCGTGAGCGCCTCATCGGACCACTCCGGCTATATCATCGCTTCGAGCTGATCTGACCCAGGACGCACCGCTGGAGATGGAGTTTGAACGCCTCGCGCCGCATCGGCACGGGGCGTTCGTGCACTGGGCAAGACCGATTCGCCTTACGAGTATGAGGAAACGAGATGCCCCACCCGACCAGGGGTCGTGTGGGGCATCGCTCGAGGGGCAGTGGGCCTGAGAGGAGTTGAACCTCTGACCTCACGCTTATCAGGCGTGCGCTCTAACCAACTGAGCTACAGGCCCTTCGGGTGCAGCACGGAAACTTATTGGGTGCAATGCTTTGGGTCAATTGCTTGAGAACACGAAGCCCCACATCTCGGTCGAGACGTGGGGCTTCTGAAGAAATGACAATCGAGTGTGATCGTTGTGGATGGCGCGACTACGAGATGCTTTCCCCTCCGAGGAGGTTACTCGCGATCCGTTAAGGAGGTGATCCAGCCGTAGGGGAACCTGCGGCTGGATCACCTCCTTAACGGATCGCGAGTAACCTCCTCGGAGGGGAAAGCATCTCGTAGTCGCGCCA
>JBKJMP010000555.1:0-2514 GCA_046596395.1 Gemmatimonadaceae bacterium | reverse complement strand
CGCATCCGTGAGCACCTCGCGCAACCGCATGATCGTCTCGGCGCGCGGCATGCCGCCTACCTGCCCGAGCGACGCCACCATCCCCACGGGAGCACGCAACACCATCTCGGCCGCCGTGCCGGGTGCGAGATGGATCACCGCCGCCTGACCCGAGATCAGGCCACCTTGTGGAACGATTACCGCGCTCGTGACGCCTGCATCCCGGGCCGGTCCGATCATCACCGACGCCGGGTTCATTCCCTCCCATGGCATGAATGCCGCCGCGATGCCATCGCGCCCTCGCGCGGCGCTCTCACGGGTCGGAACGATCGCGCCGATTTCCACGAGGCCGAGCTGAGTCGCGGCGTTCACGATGCCGGGCGTGACGACCTTGCCAGTTGCATCGATCCGCTGCGCGTCGCTCGGGATGACGACGTTCGCTCCGACCGCGGCAATGAGCCCGTTGCGAATGAGCACCGTTCCGTTCTCGATCACCGGCCCGCTCACCGGATGCACGCGTCCACCTGTGATGGCGATCGTCTGCGCTCCCGCCTGTACGGCAGCCATCGCGACGGCGAAAGCCACGCCGAGCGCGCGCATCAGCGGCCTCCCCGGTTGGCCGGCACGAACCCGAGCTCGAAATCGGTCCGCCACTGCGACGTCGGATCGAGCCGGTCATACAACAGCGCCCCATCGATCCATACCTTCTCGGCGCGGCTGTAGACGCTGAACGGGTTGCCCGACCAGAGCACGACGTCGGCGTTCTTGCCGGTCTGGATGGAGCCGATGCGGTCGTCGAGCCCGAGGGCCCACGCTCCGTGGATCGTCATCCACTTGATCGCCTCATCCTCCGTGACCGGCACACCGATCCGGTTGCCCTCGGCCATCGCCTTGGCCGCCTCCTGGTTCAGGCGCTGCTCGCCCGATGCGTCGTCCGAGTGCATCACGGTGCGCACGCCGGTGCGATTGAGGATCGCCATGTTGCCACGCACGGCATCCGCCGCCTCGAGCTTGAACCCACCCCAGTCCGCCCACACCGACGCCGAGATCGAGTCGCGCGCGAGCAGGTCGGCGATCTTGTACGCCTCCACCCCGTGATGGAAGGAGCGAATCTTGTAGCCGAACTCCTTCGCGATGTCCATCATCTGCGCCATCTCATCGGCGCGATAGCAGTGGTTGTGCACGAGGATATTGCCGCGCAGCACATCGGCAAGCGTTTCCATGCCGAGATCGCGTGTGGGGGGATCGCCCTGCTGGTTGCCGTTCCACTTGTCCCACCGGCGGCGGTAGCCTTCCGCCTGGATCCACGCGCCGCGATAGCCCGCCACGTTCGCCATTCGTGTTGCCGGACCGCGAGCGGCATAGACCCGCTTTGGGTTCTCGCCACACGCCATCTTGAGCCCATACTTCGCGGCGGGGAACTTCATCCCCTGCACGGTGCGCGACGGCACGATCTTCAGCACCACACTCCGGCCACCGATGAGGTTCGCGGAGCCCGGCAGGACCTGAATCGTCGTGACGCCGCCAGCGAGCGAGCGCGGGAACTGCGCGTCCTGTGGCCACACCGAGTGTTCGATCCACACGTGGGCCGTCACCGGGCTGGTCGCTTCATTCACGTCATTCGTCTGCGACCCCTGGTCGCCGGGAACGCCGCCAGCGCCGATGTGCGAGTGCACGTCCACGATTCCCGGCGTCACGTACTTCCCAGCGCCGTCGATCACCATGGCATCGGACGGCGCGGCGATCGAGCTGCCCACGTCGGCGATCTTTCCGTCGCGCAGCAGTACGCTGCCGTTCCTGATCGCAGGTCCAGCGGCGGTGAGGATGGTGACGTTGCGAATCAGCGTGGGACGCGACGCCACCGGCTGGTACGTGCTCGGGAACGGATCCGCGTTGGGGATGGATACGGCGCCCGGCATCGGAACAACGCGCGCCGCGCTATCCGTCCGGCTCGGCGTCTGTGCGCTGGTGGTCGCAGCGACGCTGGTGAGTCCGATAGCTACCGCGATGACATGGTTCCGCATCGATATGCATGTCCCAGGCTGAAGGTGGGGGCTCGGCCGACGCGCGAGAAGCTACGGAGTCGCGTGCCGCCGGGCCAGCACTCTACCGGCGTGCGTGGCGGGCGAGACAGTAGGTCACCTGGCGCGTATGTTGTCTTCCTGGCCGCGAATGGGTTCCGCCGCCTTAACGACAGGGCCGACCCTCCGTCCAACCTTCGAATTGCATGACTGACGTCGCCGAGGGAGCCGATGACGAGAGAGACCTCGACCTCATCACGCGATGGAAGGGTGGGGACCAGCGTGCCGCGACGCAACTGGTCGAACGTCACGCGGGAGCGGTCGGCAGGTTTGTGGCCAGTATCGGCGCGAGAGGTGACATTCAGGATATCGTCCAGGATACGTTCGTTCGCGCCTTCGCTTCGCTCGACTCTTTTCGCGGCGAAAGCTCGCTTCGGACCTGGTTATTCACCATCGCCCGGCGCCTTCTGCTCGACCTGCGACGCTCCGAGCGGCGGCGTGGGGAGCAGGTGGA
>JBKJMP010000531.1:0-2625 GCA_046596395.1 Gemmatimonadaceae bacterium | reverse complement strand
AACAGCAGTCCCACGATCCCGAGGAACGCGGCATTGTACACGCCCGCCTTCCACACCGCCGCCTCCGCACGCTCGGGTTTCCGTGCGCCGAGTGCCTGGCCGACCATCGTCGCCGCCGCGTTGCTGACGCCGTAGGCCGGCAGCAGCGCAAAGATCACGATGCGCATCCCGATCGTCCATCCTGCGAGTGCGTTGCTGCCGAACTCCGCGATGATCCGCACGAGACCGATCCAGCTCGCCATGCCGATGAACACCTGCACGGTCGCGGCCGACGAGAGGTTCACGACGCGGGCAATCAGCCCCGGATCGAACGCGAAGTGCGACGCCCGCACCTGCACGCGCGACGTTGAGCTCCGCAGACGGCTGAACGCATACAGCGCCCCGATCGCGCGCCCGGTCGTCGTGGCTACCGCGGCACCAACGATCCCCATCTCCGGAAAGGGACCCCAGCCGAAGACGAGCGTTGGACAGAGAATGACGTTGATGCCATTCGCCAGCCACAGCACGCGCATCGCGACCGCTGCGTCGCCACTGCTGCGCAGGATGGAGTTGATGAGGAACAGCATCACCACGCTCGCATTGGCGCCGAGCATGATGCGCGTAAAGGCGACATTCTCGATCACGCCGGGCGTCGCGCCCATCAGCGCCAGCAGCTGGGGAGCGAAGAGCACGCCGATGGTGCCGAGGATCAGCGACATCGCGAGGCCGAACAGGAGCACCTGCGCCGCGGTGTGCGCCGCGCCGTCGGCGTCCTTCTCACCGATGCGCCGAGCGACCATCGCGCCCGCGCCGATGCTCACCCCCATCGCGAGCGCGTAGAGGATCGTCATGAACGATTCCGTCAGCCCCACAGTCGCGACGGCATCCGCACCGAGGTGCGCGACGACGAACACATCCACGACGACGAAGATGCTCTCCATGAGCATCTCGAGCACCATCGGCACGGCGAGGATGAAGATCGAGCGGCCGATCGGTCCCTCGGTGAAGTCGCGGCCATGTGCCCCAGAGAGCGCCTCGCGAATTGCCGACCAGACCGATGGCAGTGGCTGAGGGCCGGGACTGACTGCCTGCGCGTTCGTACTCATATCGTGCACCCTTGCGGAGAAAGGTCCGGAAACGGAATCGCCCCGCCTGCGGGGCTGCGCAGGCGGGGCGAGAATCGCTCCCGGATCGATGGCGGGTGAACGCTACATCGAGTCCATGTCTGCGCGGACGGCGTCGACCACGGCTACGCCCATCGACGTCCAGCTATCGCTGGCCAGGATGGCGGAGGTGGGGACGAACATCGCGAGGCGCACTGACTGTACTCCGAGAAGGTGGGTGGTGCTTTCCGAGTCTAAAACCAATTGGGCGTTCGCGTCAAGTGCTCTTGAAACCCAGACCACGGAACGCCGATGACGCCGGAACTGCGCATGCCGACGTCGCCGCAACGGCGGCCTGGGTTGAAGCCCACACCGCGAACGCTGAAAACGCTGCAAAGACTCTGCGCTGAAGACGCTGCCACGGCACTTGCTGCTCATGCCTTGGAAGTCAGGTCAATGCTGTTGTCTGTACAGCGTTTTCAGCGCAGGCCGTTCAGCGACTTCAGCGTTCGTAGTGTCGCTCTTCGTCCTGACGTCAGAACCGGGAACGCGGTTACGGCGACGTCGGCGTGCGCTCCTTCGGCGTCATCGGCGTTCCGCGGTGTGGGCTTGCCGTCACGTAGACAACAGAACCTCGATCGCCCGCGCAATCCGATCAGCATCCGGCAACACGGCATCCAGCAATGCCGGATGATACGGCATCGGCACATCGTCCACCGTGAGCCGCTCCACCGGCGCATCGAGGAACCAGAACGCATCGCGCGCGAGCACCGCCGCAATCTCGGCACCGAATCCCGCCGTCATCGTGTCCTCGTGCACGATGAGCGCCTTGCCCGTGCGCTTCACCGACTCGAGTACCGCGTCACGATCCCACGGCATGATCGTGCGCAGGTCGAGGAGGTCGACGTCACCACTGAAGCGGTCCGCCGCTTCGACGCAACGATGCACCATCGCGCCCCACGTGACGATCGTGAGCGACTCACCCTCGCGCAACCGATTCGCCCGCCCAAACGGAATCACGTACTCGTCGCCCGGATAGCGCGCACTTCCCTCGCTCGTCATGAGCAGCGAACGATGCTCGAAAAAGATCGTGGGATTCGGCGAACGCATCGCGAATCGCAACAGGCCCACGGCATCGGCAGCGTTCGACGGCATCGCCACCTGCCAGCCCAGCGCGTGGGCCCAGGTCACTTCCGACGACAGCGAATGCCACGGGTCGCCTACGTCCTTACCGAAGCCGCCAGGCAGTCGCACGACGATCGGTGCCGCGAAGCGGTTCGCGGTGCGCCAGCGCATCGTGCCGCAGTTGTTCAGTTGCTCGTGCGCGGGATCCGCATACTTCCGGAATTGGATCTCAGCCACGGGCACGAGGCCGTTCACCGCCATCCCCACCGCGCGACCGATGATCCCCTCCTCGGACAGGCTCGTGTCGAAGACGCGCTCGGCGCCGAACTTCTTCTGGAGTCCCTCGGTCACGAGATGCACGCCCCCCTTGCGGCCGACATCCTCGCCGAAAACGACGAGTTTCCGGTTCACCGCGAGC
>JBKJMP010000300.1:0-7077 GCA_046596395.1 Gemmatimonadaceae bacterium | reverse complement strand
GCGCACGCAACCGTTGCGCCCACCGCGTTCCGCAACCCTCCGCCGCACGCCGCACGCAACCGGGGCGCCGCTGCAACCGCGACCGTCCGCCGCACGCCGCACGCCGCACGCCGCACGCAAACCGTGGCGCCATCCGCCTGCCGCAACCGCACGGGTACGCAGTACGCGTTGTGATGACGCCCAACGATTCGTACCTTGCCTGTCCCCCCTCTCTCCGCTGTCCATGCGATCCCTGCTGCTCCGCTCCACCTCCCTGCTCGTCCTCGCGCTGCCCCTCTCGGCGCAGATGCCGATTCCGTCGACCCACGCCCGCGTCAAAGCCGCCGTGGACGGCCTGAAAACCGACAACGCCTGGACCCTCGAGAATCAGGTGTCCCTCTGTGAGATCCCCGCCCCTCCCTTCAAGGAGACCGCTCGCGGACTCGAGTACAAGCGCCGACTCGAGCAGATCGGCCTCCGCAACGTGCGCATCGACACGGCGGGCAACGTCATCGCCGAGCGGCGCGGCACCGGCAGTGGCCCCACGGTCGTGATCGCTGGCCATCTCGACACGGTCTTCCCGGAGGAGACCGACGTGAAGGTCAAGAAGGTGGGCGAGCGGATGTCCGGCCCCGGCATCGGCGACGACTGCCGCGGGCTCGCGGTCGTCCTCGCCGTCGCGCGCGCGTTCGAGAAGACCGGCGTCGAGACGCTCGGCACCGTCTACTTCATCGGCAACGTCGGCGAGGAGGGACCCGGCAACCTTCGCGGCGTGCGCAACCTCTTCATGCACGAGATGAAGGGAAAGATCGACTACTTCATCTCCGTTGACGGCACGGGACTCGACGTCACCAGCCGCGCGGTGGGCAGCAATCGCTATACGGTCACGTACAAGGGACCGGGGGGTCACAGTTATGGTGCGTTCGGCCGAGTGAACCCGATTCACGCGCTCGGTCGCGCGATGGCGCTCATCGGCGACGTCACCGTCCCGGCCACCCCGCGCACGACGTTTAACGTCGGCGTGATCAAGGGCGGGACGTCGGTGAACTCGATCCCGTTCGAGGCGAGCATGGACATCGACATGCGCTCGGAGTCGGCCGCGTCGCTCGCGACGCTCGACCGCAAGATCATGCGCATCCTCAAGGTGGCACTCGACGCCGAAAACCGGCGCTGGGGCGCGGGCACGCGTGGCAAGGCGCTGCTCACGATGCAGATCGACACCATCGGCCTGCGTCCGGCGAACGGCTCGCAGACGGAGAAGTCGCCGATCGTCGCGACCGCGATCGCGGCGGGCAAGGCGATCGGCTTCTCGGCCAGCACGGGCGCGTCCAGCACCGACGCGAACCTGCCGATGAGCATCGGGATTCCGGCCATCACGATCGATGGCGGCGGACGTGGCGGCGACGCGCACGCGCTGACGGAGTGGTACGAGGACACCGCGACAGGCTACATGGGTCCGCAGTGGGCCGCGCTGCTGGTCGCTGCACTTGCTGGCGTGAAGGCCGCGGCGGTCATCCCATGAAGCGTCACTCCACTGTCCTGGCTCTCGCGGTATGCATCGCTGCCTGCGGCAAGACAGCCGACGCGCCCGTCGATACGGCAGCGATCCCTGTCCCCCCGGAAGCGCTCGCCGCGATCGACACCTCGACGCTGATGCGGCACATCCGCGTGCTCTCGCACGACTCGCTGATGGGACGCCAGCCCGGATCGGCCGGTGAGGAGAAGACCGTCGCCTACCTCGAGACCGAGATGAAGGCGATGGGCATCGCGCCCGGCAACAC
Source organism: Gemmatimonadaceae bacterium (assembly GCA_046596395.1). GTDB lineage: Bacteria > Gemmatimonadota > Gemmatimonadetes > Gemmatimonadales > Gemmatimonadaceae > AG11. The sequence continues at coordinate 5,317 of JBKJMP010000300.1, read as the reverse complement.
CGATGGTTCGTACATCCAGAAGGTGCCGCTCGTCGGCATCACGGTGAAGAATGCGCCCACACTCACCTTCGCGAAGGGCGGCACCACGCGCACGCTGAAGTGGCGTGACGACTACGTCGCGTGGACGAAGCACGTGCAGACGGATGCCGCGCTCGACAAGTCGGAGCTCGTGTTCGTCGGCTACGGGACGGAAGCGCCGGAGTTCCAGTGGGACGACTACAAGGGCGTGGACGTCGCCGGAAAGACGGTCGTGATGCTCGTGAATGATCCGCCGCTCGCCGACACCGCGCGCTTCGGCGGACCGCGCATGACCTACTATGGACGCTGGACGTACAAGTTCGAGCAGGGCATGCGCCACAAGGCGGCCGGCGTGCTGCTCGTGCACGAGACGATTCCCGCCGGATATCCGTTCACCGTCGTGCAGGGCAACGCCGCGGAGAAGTTCGACCTCGTGACGCCCGACAAGAACATGGGGCGGAGCAACGTCGAGGGTTGGATGACGCTCGACCAGGCCAAGGCGCTCTTTGCCATGGCGGGACAGAACTTCGATTCACTGAAGGCACGAGCCGCCACACCGGAGTTCACCCCCGTTCCACTCGGCGTCACCGCGAGCGTGCGGCTGGAGAACACGCTGCGCAACATCGACTCGCGCAACGTCGTCGGAAAGATCGAGGGCAGTGATGCGACGCTGAAGGACGAGTACGTGGTCTACACCGCGCACTGGGATCACTTTGGTATCGGCGTGAAGGTGAAGGGCGACTCGATCTACAACGGCGCGAACGACAACGCCACCGGCACCGCCGGCCTGCTCGCCATCGGCAAGGCATTCACGGCGATGCCGACGAAGCCGAAGCGCTCGATCCTCCTGCTCGCCGTCACCGCGGAAGAACAGGGACTCCTCGGCTCGCTGTATTACGCGGTCACGCCCCTCTATCCGCTCGCCAAGACCGTTGCGAACCTGAACATGGACGCCCTCAACAGCTGGGGCACCACGAAGGACCTCACCGTCGTCGGACTCGGCAACTCGGAGCTCGACGACTACGCCCGCGCGGCGGCGGCCGAGCAAGGACGCACACTCATCGGGGAGACGGAGCCGGAAAAGGGATTCTACTACCGCTCCGATCACTTCAACTTCGCGAAGCAGGGCGTGCCCGCTTTCTACTTCGAGCCGGGCATCGAATACGTGGGCAAGCCGGCCGACTACGGGCGCCAGAAGCGCGAGGAGTACACGTCGAACGACTACCACGCGCCTCAGGACGAGATCAAGCCCAGCTGGGATCTCTCCGGCATGGCCCAGGACCTCCAGTTGCTGCTCACGATGGGCTATCGCATCGGGAACGCGGCGAAGATTCCCGAATGGCGCGCAGGGAACGAGTTCCGCGCCATCCGCGAGAAGCAGCTCAAGCCCTGACGCAGTGACGACCGCCGCGCCGCTCCCACCGGGCCCGTCCGAGCCCGCGCACGAGCAGGTGCGGCGATGGATCGAGAGCCCGATCGACTTCTGGGAAGAATGCGAGCAGCGTTACGGCGACACGGTATCGCTGGAGCTCGGCTCACTCGGCCGCGTGATGCTGCTCTCGAATCCGGACGCGGTGCGGGATGTGTTTCGCTTGCCGGCGAATGCGTTCGAGTGCCGGCAATACAACGAGCACTATCGCTACGTGATGGGCGACCTGGGCCTGCTGCTCCAGGATGGCGACGACCATCGACGTCAGCGGCGCGTGCTCGCCCCGATGTTCCGGCACGACCAGCTCCTGCCGAAGATGCAGGAGATGCGCGACATCGTGCTCGACACGGTCGGCGCATGGCCGAGGGACGCACCGTTCAACCCGCGGCCGTCGCTGCACGACGTCACCTTCCAGACGATGGTGCGACTCATCTTCGGCGACCTGGGTTCGGAGACGAGCACGACGCTGGTGTCCGCGTATCGTGAGTGCGTCTCGGGACAGGTCGGTTCGTGGGGTCCGTGGCGTAACTTCGCGCGCATGCAGCCCGCGATGCGCGTGACGATCGCGCGCGAAGTCGAGCGTCGTCGCGCGGACGCGAACGTCCCCGGGTTCATGACGCACCTCGCGGCTTCCATGTACGCGGACGGCTCACCCCTCTCGAGCAAGGAGTGCGAGGACCAGGTCTTCACCCTGCTCGTCGCTGGCGTGGACACGACGGCCATTTCGCTCGCGTGGGCGCTGCACTGGCTCAGTCGTGACGCCGGCGTGCGCGAACGACTCCTCGCCGAGCTTTCGGGCGCGGGCGCCGATGCGGGTGGACGCGGCCTCCTCGCGCTGCCGTACCTCGAGGCGGTCTACAACGAGACGCTGCGGATGTACCCGATCGTGCCAACACCATCGGGGCGACTCCTGGTGCGTGGCGCGACGATCGGCGCGTACGCATATGAAAGCGGCACCACGCTCGTGCCGTGCACGTACCTCGTTCATCGTCGTCCCGAGCTCTACCCCGACGGCGACGCCTTTCGCCCCGCGCGCTTCCTCGAGCGGACGTTCACCGCGCACGAGTATTTCCCCTTCGGCGGCGGCGCGCGGTCGTGCATCGGCGAGATGCTCGCGAAGTACGAATTCGCCGTCGCGCTCTCGACGATCCTCGGCCGGTGGACGATCGAGACCACCGATGCAGCACCACTGCGCCCCGTACGCCACGGAACCCTTCTCGCCCCACCGGACAGCCTCGAGCTGCTCGTTCGTTGACGGAAACGATTGCCGGAATGCTGCGATGGCGTGCTGGCGAGCACGGTGATTCGACCGCCTTCGCGTTCATCAGCGATGGCGCTGCAGAGCTCACGAGAGTCACGTACGCCGAGCTCGACGCGCGCGCCGACGCGACTGCGGCGGCAATTCGCGAGGTTGCCGAGCCTGGCGATCGCGCCCTGCTGGTCCATGAGGCAGGACTCGAGTTCATTGGCGCACTGATGGGCTGCCTGTATGCAGGAGTCGTCGCCGTTCCCCTGCCCGCTCCCGAGGCGAGCCGCATGAAGGGGAGCAACGCGCGACTCGGCGCCGTCGTGCGCGACAGCGGCGCACGTCTGTTGATCGGCACCGAGCGGACACGCGAGCTCGTTGGCGATGTCGATGGCGTGCAGGTGCTCGGCAGCGTGTCGTCCCGAGAGCAGTTGTTGTCATCCCGAGCGAAGTCGAGGGATCTGCACCTCCCGCAGTTGAACGACCTCGCCTACCTCCAGTACACGTCCGGGTCCACGTCATCGCCGAAAGGCGTAATGGTCACGCACCGCAACATCGTGGGCCATCTCGCCGGCATGCAGACCGCACTCGGCTACGACGACGCGAGCGTGTCCCTCTGCTGGATGCCGCACTTCCACGACTACGGTCTCGTCGAAGGCATCCTGCTGCCGCTGTTCAATGGCACGCCGTCGTACTTGATGTCGCCGTTTGCATTCCTGAAGCGTCCCGCATCGTGGCTCGATGCCATCACGCGCTACCGCGGCACGCACACGCAGGCCTTCAACTTCGCGTACCGGTACTGCACGCGGCGCGTTACGCCCGCACAGCGCGCGGCACTCGATCTCTCCAGCCTCCGCTCCGCGGGCAATGGCGGCGAGCCCATTCACCCGGACACGGCGGAGGAGTTCTACAACACGTTCTCGTCGTGCGGGCTGCGCGCAGAAGCGCTCGCGCCCGTGTTCGGATTGGCGGAGGCGACGTTGCTGGTGTCGGCCGTACCTGTGACGCACGTGCCCGTCGTCGCCCCGTTCGACGTGCAGGCGCTCGGGAGCGGACGCGTGATGGCACCGTCAACTCCGGCTGCCGCGAGGCGCATCGCCTCGTGCGGACCCCTGCTGCCCGGGACGACCGTCGCCATCGTGAACCCCGGCACCCGCCGGCGCGCGGCACACGATGAAGTCGGCGAGATCTGGGTCAACGCGCCAGGCGTTGCGGCGGGCTACTGGCACCGGGAGCAGGAGAGCGACGACATCTTCCGCGCGCGCATCGAGGGAGACGACGACACCCGCGAATACATGCGCACGGGCGACCTCGGCTTCATGCATCGAGATGAGCTCTTCATCTCGGCCCGCGAGAAGGACCTCATCATCGTCCATGGGTTGAACCACTACCCACAGGACATCGAGTGGACCGTGCAACAGGCGCATCCCCTCCTCCGCGCGGACAACGGTGCCGCGTTCAGCATCGACGTCGATGGTGAGGAGCGTCTCTGCGTCATTCAGGAGATCGAGCGGGGCGCGCACGACGTGGCCGAGCTGGAAGGGATCATGGCGGCAGTGGCGAGCGCGGTCGCCGAGGAGCACGGCGTGCCGCTGTACCGGAGCGCCCTCATCAAGCGGGCATCGATCCCCAAGACGACGAGCGGCAAGATCAAGCGTCGCACCTGTCGCGAACGGTTCCTTGCTGGTACGCTCGACAGCGTTTTCCTGTGGCCCCCAGTTCCCGCAACCCTCGCGATGCACGACTCCCCCGCCCAGAGCCAATCGAGCGCACGCACCGCCGACGAGCTGATCGAGTGGCTGCGCGACTACGGCGAGCGCCGCATCAACTCGCGCCTCATCGACGAGCGACGCACGCTCTCCCCGAACATCGTCCTCGACTTCGGCAACCGCGGCCTCTTTGGGCTCCAGGTTCCCGAGCAGTACGGTGGGCTCGCACTTCACACGGCGGACACGTTGCGGATCTACATGCAGCTCGCGGCGATCGACCCCACCATCGCGACGCTAGTGTTCCTCCACAACACCAACGGCATTCGCCCGATCCTGCATCATGCGTCGCCCGCGCTGCGCGAGGAGCTCCTGCCGAATCTCGCTCGTGGTCGCGAGCTCGCTGCTTTCACGCTCTCCGAGCCGGCCGCGGGGTCGAGCCTCGGCAGCATCGGCACCCGCGCAACCCCGGATGGCGACGGCTGGCGCATCGATGGCGAGAAGCGATGGAACGGCTCCGCATGGTGCGGTGTGATCAGCGTTTTCGCGCGGTTGATGGATGCGGACGGACGTGCGCGTGGGCTCTGCGGGTTCGTCGTTCGGCAATCGGATCCCGGCGTGGAGATCGGCCCCGAATCGCTGACGATGGGCGTCCGCGGCATCATGCAGAACTCCGTGCGCTTCGAAGGCGTGCGCGTCTCGCGCGAGCGCATGCTCGGCGACCCCGGCGGCGGGATGCGCGTGGTGGACGACGTGCTCTCGCACGGGCGCCTCGCCACGGCGGCGGTCGCGCTCGGGATCGCGCAACGCGCCGCGCAGCTCATCCTGCGGTATGCGTCTCGCCGCGAGGTGGAGACCGGCCTGTTGCTCGAGAATCCCCAGGCGATGGCCCGGATCAGTGAGCTCCTGCACCGCGTG
>JBKJMP010000290.1:0-4431 GCA_046596395.1 Gemmatimonadaceae bacterium | reverse complement strand
CAGAGACCGAACTCCTGCATGAGCACCGGCCGGCCGGTGTTTGCGAGTCCCGCGGTCAGTGCGCAGGAGAAAGGCACGAGCTCAGGGTCGAGGAAGGAGCGCGCCGTGCTGCAGTACAGCGGGTATGCGTGCATCACGTCCTCATCGGCGACGCCGCCGATATCGTCGATTCGCAGGTACTCAGGAGTCGTAAGCGAAAGCAGGTGTGCGCCAATCTGGATTCGCGTTCCTGGCGAAGCCCGGCGGATCGTGTTGGCGAGCAGGGAGGCCCAGAGCCACCCGGCATCTCTCGATCGCGGACGCTGCGCGTCGTCTATTTCGTTGGAGAGGTCGAACGCGCGGATAGACTTGTCGCCCGCCAGCGCTCCAGCACATGTCGCGACAAGGTGAGCTTGCGAGCGGAGGATTTCCGGGTCCGAGAAGAGATCGGCACCTCCACCACTGCCGTCTGACATCCAGTCCGGCCACCAGAAGCGTCCGCTCATGTTGATCGTGATCAGCGTCGGCATCGTCTGAAGCCCGGCATCCCGTCCCGCAAGAGCGACCTGCTCGAGCCGATCGATCATCTCCGGCGCTACAGTCATGGGCGCAGGGAGAAAATCCCGCGTGAGAGCGAAGAACCTCACGACGTCAAATCCCATCGCCGCCATCTGCGCCATGTCGTCCCGAATCTCGCCGATGTCAAACTCGCGCCACATCCACATTGCGCTTCGCCGCGGCCAGTAGTTGACGCCGAGCTCGAATGTCACGGGCCTGAAAGTCCCGCAAGGATCTCGTCGAGTGAGAGATCTGCAACCGCTGTGACGCCATCGGCCGCTCCATAATAGATGCGCACGCGATCTTCTTCCGCGAGCAGTCCGCAGGAGAACACGACGCCGTCGTAGAATCCGTGTCGCTCGTACTCCGCCTCGGGCCGGAGAATCGGCTCATCCGATCGTCCGATCACTTTCGATGGATCGTTCGCGTCGAGAAGGAGTGCGCCGAGGGAGTACGTGGGCGGCGAGGCGGTGACGCCGTGGTAGATCGCGAGCCAGCCGTCGTGTTTACCGCTTTGGACCCGGAAGGGCACCGCGCCTCCTCCGATCTTCAAGTCGTCCCACATGCCGGGTCGCGCTCCCGCCACTACGCGATGGTTTCCCCAGTCGATGAGATCAGCGGATGTCGCGGACCAGATCGCGTTCTCGCCCGGCTCGGAGGCCATCGGGCGGTGGAGGGCGGTGTAGCGGCCGCCGATCTTCTCGGGGAAGATCGTCACGTCCCGGTTGGGCGGCGCGAAGATGATCCCGTGACGGTCGAATGTCCTGAAGTCGGTGGTCGAAGCGAGGGCGGTGGAAATTCCCCACGGCGACACGGCCGTGTAGTTGATCCACCAGGTGCCGCCGATCAGGGTGATGCGCGGGTCTTCGATTCCAAAGGTCTCGTACTCGTTGGCGGCCGACATCGCCGGCGCGGGATCCACCGTGAACTTGACGCCATCTTCCGACCGGGCAATGCGGAAGTGCGAGATGGATGTGAGCCATGTGCGGCCGTCGACTACGGTGACTCGCGGGTCTTTCGTGTCGACGCCCTGGGCATCGCGCGACCATGTCCTGATGTCGAGGCGACCGGAGTCGACGTTGTAAACCGGAGAGGAAACCCTGCCTGGCTGGGCTGCCGGTGCCTCGGCTACCCGAAGAAGGAGGAGGACCTCGCCATTATGGCGTATTGCTGCCGGATTGAACGCGCCGAGCACTTTGAGGTCGGGCTGCGACGGCTGGACCATCGCCGGGGTGACAATCGGGTTCTCGGGCGCTCGTTTCGCGCTGGGCCTGCTCAAGTAATTGCCATGTGCTTCCTTGTCAGGCGTACGGGCATTCCAGCGATGATGGGAACTCGCGCAGGAAAGATAGCCCCTGCGCAAAGTGTCCGATTTTGGCGAACTGACGGCCTCTTCGGGGGCTGTTTTCGCTTCTGGTGAAGGGCTACTGGCCTTTGTGATCGATCTCGTCGGACGCCAGAATCCGGTCAGTGTTGTTCTTGAGCGGACCGTATCCCGTCCTGCCCGGGTGGGCGGGGATCGTGAGGGCCGCAATGCCGACATTATTGGCGTAGTTGCTCTCCCTGAACTGATGGCAGAGACCGGTCGCGGGATCGGTCACGAGCGGGCATCCTCCGCGTCGCGAAGGCGCGTAGGCCGGATTGACTTCCACCCGGATGGTGTAGTTACCCGGTGGCACGACAGGTTGTCCGTCGCCGCCGTCCAGCACAAAGTACTGGCCTCCCAGCTTGAACGTATAAGTGTCAGACCAGCCGTTGCTGATACCCTGGAACCCGTCGCGAGACACGCTTCCGCAGTTTCTGTAGCTCCACGTGCCGTCTCCACTGTTGACGTTGTACGGATCCGTATCGAGCATGCAGAACCCTCGCTTGGCAGCCTTCCATACTTTTCCGCTGGCGTCGATGAGACTGTAGGTAGCGTAATTCTGGAAGTGGAAGTGCGCATGGCAGGTTGCAAACTCGAACATCCCGTCCTGGTCGGCGAAGCTGCCGTCGCCGTTGGGATCCATGTGCTTCAGCGGGCTGCCGACGAACACGTCCGCATCACCAACGTTTGGCGTGGTGACGGTAAAGCGGACGATGGTGTGCGTGCCCGCTATGACTCCACCTTCCTGTACGCTGCAAAAAGTGGAAGGTAAATCCTCGACTCGAACGAGCCAGTTCTGCTGCGTGGCTCTCGCGTCTACGATCAGGTCAGGAAGTCCGACTGTATCCACGGCGTTTCGGGTCGCGGTAACAGATGGCTCGCGGCTGTTCGTAGCGGTCGGGCTATCCGAGTCGACACAGGCGGCGGTCAGAATCAGGGCGGCGAGCAGCAGATTGCGCATAGAACCTCCAACAGGGAACGAGCGGTGGGAGTAAAGATATTGCGCGCGTCAGGTACTCTCCGCAAGAAGCCTATCCAAACGGCACCCGCAACAAGGAGTGGCAGTCACGTCCTTCGGGCCCTATGGCAACGCGAGACGGCCGCAGGCATGCCTGCGGCCGTCTCTGTTGGTGTGCAACTGCCAGTTTCACGGCGTCTGCTGTACCGCGCGCTTCGCGTTGATCCGCCCGTAACCGAATACCGGATCCCACCCCGGCGTACCGAGGTCGTTCGCGCTTGTCCGCAGCACCTGGCGCACCTGCGCCGGGGTCAGGTTCGGGTTCCTGCTCAGCACCAGTGCAGCGACACCCGCCGCATGCGGCGAGGCCATCGACGTGCCGCTGAGCGAGGCAAGGTTGCCAACGGAGTTCAGCAGGGTCAGCGACGTGGGGCCGTTGCGGATCTTCTCGTCAAGGTAGAGCCCGTCCTCGAGCGAGATCGAGATCGCCGGGATCCAGGCCCGGCCGCCCGGCGCGGCCGCCGTGCCGAGCGTGCCGGCAAAGGTACCCGCCTGCTTATTGTGTATCACGATCCCGGCGCACCCGGCATTCATCGCGGCTTCCGTCTTCTGAGCGAACGACAGGTTCGCGCCGCGGCTCACCACGGCGATCTTTCCGACGCATTTCACCAACCCGAACTCGGGGGCCGAGCCGAATCCGGCGAACACTGCCGGCGCCGCGAGTCCAGTCCTCGACGTCAGGCCGGCGAAGAGCATCGGGATGCTCGCGAGCTCGTTGCCGCCGTCGGTGTCCACGGTGAGCGCGGCGCGGCTTCCCTTCCCCACGAGGTACGACGACAGGTTCTGCACGCCCGGCGCCGTGAGCTCCTGCTCGGCGCCGAACTGCGAGAACGATGCGAGTCGGTCCTCGTCGTCGGTTGCGCCCACCGCGACCACGGAGGCGTAGGCTGCGGGGTACCCGATCACTGGCTGGTTAGGGGTTTGCCCGTTCACCGTCGAGCTGTTACCCGAGGCTGCAATGAGCACGATCCCGCGCTCGTACGCGGCGTTCATGGCCATCTCCTCGGCCTCGCTGCCGAGCGGTACGTGAATGCGCTGCCCCGCCTGTACGATGGTGCAGCAGCCGAACGACATGTTGATGACGTCGATCCCGTTGTCGATCGCCCACTCGAGGCCGGCGAGCTCGCGCGACCTAATCGCGCCGCCGCCAGCGCAGTCGAAGAAGCGGATCGCGTAGAGCTGCGACTTAGGGGCGACGCCGACCGTGTGGTTCCCGTTGTTCGTGGCGCCGACGATCCCGGCGACATGCGTGCCGTGGCCGAGGCAGTCGCCGTAGTTCAATGGGTTGACGGTCGAGTCGGCCGCGGAGTTGGGAATGAAGTTCACGCCGCCGGCGACGACGAGGTCGGGATGCGTGAGGTCGATCCCCGAGTCGAAGATCGCCACCTTCACGTTCTGCCCGCTGAAGCCGAGCGCCCACGCTGCCGGCGCCTCGATCTTCGAGACGCCGTAGTCAACGATCTGCTTGCCTCCATAAGGCGCGAGCTCGTTATCGTCCTCGACGAACTTC
>JBKJMP010000242.1:0-4292 GCA_046596395.1 Gemmatimonadaceae bacterium | reverse complement strand
GCTGGCCGCTCCAGCCGGAGAACACGGCGTCGGTCTTGGGCATGTGCGACATCGTCGGCGTGTTCTCCGGCTGGAGCGGCCAGCAGATGAACGCGGTGAACCCCCCGGTGCGCGACTGCACCTCGCGCACGCGCTCGAGGTGCTCGATGCGCTCGGCCAGTGTCTCCCCGATGCCGTACATCATCGTCACGGAGGTCTTCATTCCCTCCTGGTGCGCGATCTCCATGATCTCGAGCCACCGGTCCGCACCGGCCTTCTTCCGCGCAACCTGGTCGCGCACGCGCTGGACGAGGATCTCGCCGCCACCGCCCGGAATCGAATCGAGGCCGGCCTTCTGTAGCTCGCGGATCACGTCGCGGGCGTCCATGCGATACAGCGTGGACCAGAAGTCCACTTCGCTCGGGCTGAAGCCGTGAACATGGATCGGGTGGTTGCGCTTGATGTAGCGCAGGAGGTCGAGGTACCACTCGAACGGGATGTACGGATTGTGCCCGCCCTGCATCAGGATCTGCACGCCGCCGAGCGCTTTCGCCTCGTCGATCTTCGCGCCGATCTGCTCGTACGAGAGCGTCCAGCCTTCGGCGTGCTTCGGGCGACGGTAGAACGCGCAGAAGCCGCAGTCGGCCACGCAGACGTTCGTATAGTTGATGTTGCGGTCCACGATGTACGTGACCGTCTCATGCGGATGCAACCGCTGGCGAACACGGTCCGCCTCGGCGCCAAGCTCGAGGAGCGGTGCGGTGGTGTAGAAGTCGAGGAGATCGCGCATCATCGTCACGCAGCCGGGAGAAATGCGAGCGAGCCGTTCGGCACCCGTCCACTCGCGGCGAGCTTACCGAAGAACGCCGTGAGGCCGGCGAGATGCTCGTAGCTGAGGCCGTAGTCGAGGCCCGAAAGATACTGCTGCGCCGCCGCCTTCGAGACGCCGGTGGCGACGGCGGCCTGGGCGGAGAGCTGCTCGAGATGCTGCAGCCCCCAATCGCGCGACCGAATGAGCTGCGCATGCACCGCAAGTGAGTCGCCGACGGCGATCGACCGCTGTGCGACCCACACGGCGAACACGAACGGAAGACCCGTCCACTCCTTCCACACGTGACCGAGATCGTACACGAACGGATACTCGGCCGCGAGCACACTGGTGCCCGACGTGAGCATCAGCGCGGCATCGCCGATGATGAGTCGCGCATCGTGCGGCTCGGTGCCGCGCGCGAGGTCAGCGATCTCCGCATCCGAGGGCACGAACTGCGGCTCGGCACGCCACACCTGCTCGAACAGCAGCTCGAGCAATGCGACGCTCGTCATGGAGCTGCGGCTCACCAGCACGCGGGCACGCGAGAGCGCGTCCGCCGGACGCCGCGCGAAAAGCATCACGCTGCGGACGGGACCGTCGCAGGAGATCGCGAGATCGGGCAGCAGGAGATAGCGTCCCGAATCTCGAGCATACTCGACCGCGGAGATCACGCTGACGTCCAGCGCGCCGGCCGCCATCGCGCGATTGAGCTCAGTGGGAACGCCATCGATAACGTCGGCATCGAGCGCGACGACGCCACGGTCGATCGCGCCGTAAACGGGATAGCAGTTGATGTAGGGAATGCGACCGACGCGCACGCCTACGCCGCCTCGGCGCGCGGAGGCGGAGCGTCGTCGAAGACGCGCAACACCCGATAGAAGGAGTCGCGCTCCGCTGGGGTCCGTCCGGCGCCACGGATGATGCGGAGGATCTCGTCGAGGCTCATGGCCTGCGCCGTGTGCGCGCCGGCCTCGTGATAGATCTTCTCGCGAACCACCGTGCCCTCCAGATCGTTCACACCGAAGTGGAGCGAGAGCTGCGAAATGGCCGGCGTGACCATGATCCAGTGCGACTTCACGTGCGTGAAGTTATCGAGGAACAGGCGGCCGACGGCGAGGTTCTTGAGGTCATCGAAGCCGGTGGTGGCCGTGCCGGTGCGCCCGAGCTCCGTCCCGAGCTCGTTGTTGTCGGGGTGATAGGCGAGCGGGATGTACGCGAGAAAGCCGCCTGTCTCGTCCTGGAGATCGCGCAGCATTCCGAGGTGCTGGATGCGATCCTCGAACGACTCCACGTGACCGTACAGCATCGTACAGTTGGTGCGGATGCCGAGGGAGTGCGCGACGCGGTGGACGTCGATGTACTCCTCACCCGACAGCTTCCGGTCGGCGATCGTGGCGCGCACGCCGGGGCTGAACACCTCGGCGCCGCCGCCAGGCATCGTGTCGAGCCCCGCCTCGCGCAGCGCAATCAGTACGTCGCGCACGCTCATCTTCTCGATGCGGGCGATGTGCGCAATCTCGACCGCGGTGAGCGCCTTGATGTGCACCTGCGGATGCCGTGCCTTGAGGCCGCGGAACATCTCGTCGTAGTAGGCGAGCCCCGCGTGCATGTCGAGCCCGCCGACGATGTGGAACTCGCGGGTGATGTCGCCATCGACACGCGCCGCCTCCTCCCACACCTGCTCCATGGTGTAGCGATAGGCACCGGCCTCCTTCGGAAGCCGCGCATACGAGCAGAAGACGCAGGTCTTCCGCAGGATGCAGATATTGGTCGGGTTGATGTGCTGATTGGCGGCGAACGTCACGACCGTCCCGTTTCGGGCGCGATTCGAGGCATCGGCCATCGCGCCGAGTCCCAGCAGGTCGTGCGTGTGGAAGAGCGTTGCGCCGTCGTCCGCGGTGAGACGTACGCCCGCGATGACCTTGTCCGCTATCGGAAGGAGAGCGGGGTCGGAGACGCGGCGACGATCGAACGGAACGACGGGAGGCACTCTCTACTCCTGATAGCGCTTGACTGCGATCGACACGTTGTGCCCACCGAACCCGGCGCTGTTGCTCAGCACCGCCCGCACCTCGCGCTTCTTGGCCTTGTTCGGCGTGAAGTCGAGGTCACCGCACTCGGGATCCGGCGTGAGGTGGTTGATCGTCGGCGGAATGATGCTATCGCGCATGGCGAGCGTGGCGGCGATGAACTCCACCCCACCGGCTGCGCCGAGCATGTGCCCCGTCATCGACTTCGTGGAGGAGATGCTCACCTGCTTCACCGCCTCGCCGAGGACGATCGAAATCGCCTTCGCTTCGTTGGAGTCGTTGAGCGGCGTGGACGTGCCGTGCGCGTTCACGTAGTCGATCTCGTCGGGGCGAAGGCCGCCGTCGGCAAGTGCGCCACGCATGGCACGCTGCAGGCCCTCGTGCTCCGGAAGCTGACCGGTGAGGTGATAGGCATCGCCCGTCGCGCGGTAGCCCGCCATCTCGCCGTAAATCCTTGCGCCGCGCGCCTTCGCGTGCTCGAGTTCCTCGAGCACCACGATGCCGGCGCCCTCCCCCATCACGAAGCCATCGCGATCCATGTCGAATGGCCGCGAGGCCGTCTCGGGGCTGTCGTTCCGCGTCGACAAGGCCGTCATGTTGGCGAATCCGCCGATCGACATCGCGGTGACCGCCGCCTCGGACCCGCCGCAGATCATCACGTCGGCGTCGCCATACTGGATGGTGCGGAACGCCTCGCCGATCGCGTGTGCGCTCGTGGCGCACGCGGAGACGGTGGCGTAATTCGGTCCGCGCGCGTTGAAGCGCATCGACACCACGCCTGCGGCGATGTCGGCGATGAACATCGGGATGAAGAACGGGCTGATCTTGCTCGCGCCGCGCTCCCGATAGGTATCGTGCTGTTCCTCGAAGCTCTTGAGGCCACCGATGCCGCTGCCGACGATGACGCCGAGGCGGTCCGCGTCGTAGCTGCCGGTGGTGAGCCCGGCGTCGGCCATGGCCTCGACGGAGGCGGCCACCGCGTACTGCGTGTAGTGATCCGCGCGCTTCGCTTCCTTCCGTTCCATGGACTTCAAGGGATCGAACCCTTTCAGCTCACAGGCGAAACGCACGGGGAACGCGGCGGGATCGAACTTGGTGATTCCCGACGCGCCCGATACACCGTCCAACAAGGCGCGCCACGTCGTCGCCACGTCGTTTCCAACGGGCGTTACGGCACCGAGGCCGGTGACGACGACACGGCGCCGCACTATTCGCCCACCTTGCCGTTCAGGTACGCCACCGCATCGCCGACCGTGCGCAGCTTCTCCGCGTCCTCGTCTGGGATATCGATGTTGAACTCCTTCTCGAATTCCATCACAAGCTCGACGATGTCGAGGCTGTCGGCCCCGAGATCCTCGATGAAGCTCGCTTCGTCGGTCATCTTGTCACGCTCGACCCCGAGCTCCTTTTCGATGATGTCGCGGACCTTCTTGGCATTGTCGGCCATGGAACTGGCTCCTGTGGGTGAAGAA
>JBKJMP010000017.1:0-13644 GCA_046596395.1 Gemmatimonadaceae bacterium | reverse complement strand
CTCCACCGACGCACGCCCCACATGCTCCCGGTACTCGGCGGGGAGATACGGGATGACGCTGTCCGCACTCGCTGTACCGCCGCCGCGCCTGCCGCCGGCCGCGCCTGGAATCGCGCCGTCTACAAACACGAGGACGTCGTACTTGTCGTTCAGGTTGCCGCGATCGAGCGCGGGGGCGAACACGCGCTCGAAGGGGAACTCGAACTGCTCGAGGATCCAGCGCGTCCAGCCTGACGGCATCGAGCCGCCGTAGACGTCCCACAACCCGATGCGAGGGATTCGCAGCTCCGTTCTGCTCGCAGGCGCAGCAGACACGCCGCGAAAATGCAGACCGAGTTGGCGCGCGCTGGCCTCGATTCTCAGCGCCGTGGCGGGGCCTGCGGCCACAAACCACGATCCGTCCGATGCCCGCGACACCTTCTCGCCGGCCTTGAGCAATCGATTGATGGCAATGACGGCGTCGTTCACGCGCCCGCTGGTCGTGTATCCGGCGACGCCGGCGACAGTCGCGACGCTACCCATCGGAGGTGTGACATTCCACGGTCCGATCTTCTCGAACGGGCCAGTGAAGGCATCGAGGATGCGGTCGAACTCGATGCCCATCGTGTACGCGAGCGTCCAGCCGGCGTTGTCGTACGGTGGCGTGGGCGGCCCACCGGGAATCGGGAAGACATCCGGATGCACCTGCGGCTCGAACATGTCCATCACATGCGGGCGGAACGCCTGCGCCGTGTGCACCACGTACGAGCCCGACGGATACTGCTTGCCCGCGACAGTGAACTCCCGCGCTGCTCGCTGCACGGTAATGCCCGTCTCCAGCAGCGCGTTGACGAACTTCGTCGCGGTGGGGAAGTCGGCCTGGCTGGACGGAATGATGAAGCCGCGCGGATCGCGCAGTGCGGGCGCCTTCATCGCCGCCCATTTCACCGAGTCCGGCGCGCTGGCCATGCGATTCGCAATCTCTGCATCGCGTCGCGGGTTGGCCGTCCACGTGTCCCGACTGCCGCGCTCGATGGAGCTCCTGCCCATGCGATAGAAGTTGAACAGCACGTTCTCACGCATCCGCGATGCATAATCGAGCACCGCGCGGTCGAGCGATACCGAGTAGTCGATGGACTGCCTGAAGTGCCATGGCTGCGGCGCAATGGGCATCGCGATATCGCCCGACGGGATCTGTCGCTGCAGGATGAGCGGAATGCGCATCGGCGTCGGGCTGCCGATGATCTCCGTCAGCACCGCGATCGTGTTATGAAACGTCGCCGTGTTGCGGATGCCGCCGTTCCACCAGCCATCGTACGACGCACCCGTTCGCATCGTCGCGCCAGGCTTGTTCTCCACCGCCAGCCGCGTGTGCATCGCGGCGCCGAGTGACTGGAGGCCGAGCACGAGGAGTGGATCGAGGTTGTAGTTGTATGGATCGCGCAGCGGCGGCGAGTACACCACCGTCCCGGCCGGTCCGCTCTGGTGATGATTGTACAGCAACTGCGGATGCCAATCCCGATACAGCACCCGGCTCATGTTCTCCGTTTCCACCTGTGTGGACGCGAAGAAATCGCGATTGTTGTCATGGCCGATGTACTTCTGGTACAGCCTCGGCAACTGCCCCAGTGACCGCGCCTTGGGATCCGGATTGCGCATGTACCAGTCGGCCACGAGATCATTGCCGTCGGGATTCGCGTGCACGAACAGGATGATGACGTCATCCAGGATGCGCCGCGTCTCCTCGTCGGTGCGGCTCACCATCTCGTAGACCATCTGCCCGAGCTGCTGGGAGCCCACAGTCTCGGTAGCGTGGAGGCCGCCGTCGATCCACACCACGGCCTTGCCCTCCTTCGCCAGCGCGCGCGCCTGCGCATCCGTCAGCCCCTCGGCCTTCGCCAGCCGTGCCGAGATGTCCTTGTAGTGCGCGAGCCGCCGGTGATTGGCAGGCGACGTCACGATCGCCATGAGGTGCGGACGTCCCTCCGCCGTCCGGCCGATCTCCTGGAGCACCATGCGATCGGACTCGCGATCCAGCGTGCGCCAGTAGGCGGACATCTGCCGATAGCTCGCGAGGAAGTAGTCGTCGCCGTAGTTGGCGCCGAGTGCCTCCCTGGGTGTGGTGATGCGCTGTGCCGATGCGGTCGATCCGAGAGTGAAACAAGCCGCGATGGTAATTCGGGAGATGCTCCGCATGGCAATCAAGAGACTGAAGGGATGCAACAGAAAATGGCAGACTTAACCACGGAGGACACGGAGGGCACGGAGAAAAACCAGAAAGCAGTTCCTCCGTGGCCTCCGTGTCCTCCGTGGTAAAAAATGACCGGAAACCTACTTGGGGATCTTCCGCGCAAAGATGAAAAAGTCCGCCCGCGCAGAATCCATCGCCTGACCCGCGCTCGGCTCCGCGACCGGTACCGCCGTGACCACCACCTTCCGCGCGCCCGGCATGCGCCGCATTGCCCGTTCTACGGTGCCGAGTGCGTGATCGCTGTGAAAGGAGCCATTGAAGTGGACCACCACCGCTCCTCGCCCCGCATTGGCGAGCGCCTCCACGATCGACTCGGCCATCGTCTCGTCCTTGACGCACTGCGCCTCGTAGAAGCGGTTCGTCATCGCGAGCATCGCGCTGTCGGATGCGGCCGGGGCCGGCGCACCGGGGCTGTGCCCTTTCATCTGCTCCGCGAAGCGCGCGTAGTACTCGTTGCGCGGGCAGGAAATGATGCGTGCCGCATGCGCGCGCATGGCGGGCGAGAGGGTGTCGAGCGCTGCGAGGCCACGCCGGCCGACGGCACTCGCGATCGACCGGGGGACGTTCGCCGCAATGACCGGCCACCCGTGCGCGCGTGCGAGCATCACGAGCCCGCGGTAATCGGTGGCATACCGGTCCCACGGGCGCGACTTTGCGAGGAACTCGGATTCGCTCATCCGGCCGGCGAG
Source organism: Gemmatimonadaceae bacterium (assembly GCA_046596395.1). Classification (GTDB taxonomy): domain Bacteria; phylum Gemmatimonadota; class Gemmatimonadetes; order Gemmatimonadales; family Gemmatimonadaceae; genus AG11. The sequence goes on along the minus strand of JBKJMP010000017.1, from coordinate 10,725 downwards.
GAAGGCGTCGAGCATGGGCTGTACGTCGCGCTCGAACATCTCGAGCGAGAGGATGACGAGCGGATTCATCCGCCCGATCCGCTCGAGAAGGGCGAACTCGGCGAAATGAGTTTCGGGGTCGTCGTGTTGCTCGCCGAAGAACACCATGTCGCTCGCGGCGGCGACGGACGCCATGTATTCGAAGGCGACGACGGTGTTCGTGGCGGACGACCGCACGCGGAGATCAGCGATCGCGGAGGACTCCCGCTCGACGGCCATGCGGCGCAGCGGGGAGGCTGGGGCGCAGGAGACCAGGCCGAGGACCAATACTGCTATCCCGAGCGCCCCGCGCGTCATCCCGAGCGCTCCCCGTGTCATCCTGAGCGAAGCGAAGGATCTGCACTTATCGAGACACATGCAGATCCTTCGCTTCGCTCAGGATGACAAAGGGTGATCAGGATGACAAGGGTCTAGAACGTGAACTGCAACCGCGACATGACCAGGCGACCGATCTTCGGGACACCAGCGAACATCACGACATCGTTGTCGAGGATGTTGGTGCCGCTGATCGAGAACAGCGCGCTCCGGTTGCCCTCGAACGGGAAGCGCCAGCTCACCTGTGCATCCAGGAACGACGCCGTCGGCGGCTGCTCGTACTGGTACTTGCTGCCATTCGGCGCCGTGAGGTCCACGCCAGTCACGAACACCGCGGAGTTCACGGGGAAGGTGTTCTGGTACCGGCCGCGCAGCTCGGCATTCATCCGCGACCTGCTGAACTTGAAGCCGAGAGACGCCTTGTGATCCGGCGCGTTCAGCGTGAGGGGCCGCTGGCCGCTGCTGATGTCCGGGAAGATCACGTCGCTCACCCAGGAGTAGGTACCCGTGGTGCTGAACGCAGGGGTGAACAGGTAGTCGAACGCGACGTCCGCGCCGTGGAGGTTGATCGACTTCTCGATCGACTGGTACGTGAACGCGATGTCGGCGTTCGACGTCACGCGGTTGTCCGGGACGACGGTGCCGAGCGGGATGCGGGCAAGGCTGCCGGCCACACTCGTGGCGACAGCCGTTGCACCCGCGGCGCCGAGAACGGGCGTGAGGTGCGCGATGAGACCGGTGCGGAGCGTAGCACCCTCGAGTAGCGTGTTCGGCGTGAAGTTCACCGCCGGCGTGCTGAAGTTGTCCTTCCGCTGGTACCAGCCATCGGCCGCGAAGAACAGCCTCGAGCCGATAGAACCCTTGTATCCCAGCTCGAGCACGTTGCTGTACGATGCCTTGAGGCGGCCGAGATCGCGCACCTCGGTTGGCGCGATCGTCGTGCCGTTGGTGACGTACGTCAGGTTCGTTCCGACGCCTGACGTCAGGGCATTGAAGGTGCCGAGCCGCGCGATAGTGGCATCGGCCGTTGGGCCAGAGTTGGGGTTGGCAGCGCCACCGAATGCCGCGACGAGCGCCGTGCGCAGACCACCCGCAAGCGCAACCTGGAGCGCTGCCGGATAGTATGCTGCGGCGTTCGCCGGGACGAACGTCGCCGAACCGCCCGCCGCTGCCGGCGTGAACGGCGAGCGCATGCACAGGCTGCCCACACCGCCAGCGCAGTCACGCTTGAACTGGAACCCCGTCGGCGACACACCCACCGCGCGGACGTTGAACGGCAGTCCGCTGATGTTGCCCGCCTGGAGCAGGTCGAGGAAGAAGGCAAAGTTCGCCGGCGTGCTGTACGCGCGGTTGAACGTGAGGCGGAGGCTCTGTCCCTCGTTCGGCTTGAAGACCACTGCCGCGCGCGGCGAGAAGAACGTGCCCTCGAGCTGGTTGTGCTTGTCCACGCGAGCGGCAAGCAGCACGTCCCACTGCGGCGTCAGGCGCGACGTAGTCTGCACGTAGCCGCCGAACTCCGTGGTATTGTCGTTGTTCTCGTTGCGCCCATTGATCGTGCCGCCGGTGCGCGGGTTCGTGAAGATGTAGTCGAGGCCATACACGGCCGAATGTTTCGTCCCGAAGTCCGTCGAGTGCTGGACCTGCGTGCCAAGCGTGCGCGAGAGATCGACGATCGGCTGGCCGGTGCGGAGGAGGTACGTGCCCCTCAAGTCGGTGCTGTCCTTGTTGCCGGCATTGCTCAGCGAGCCGAAAACCTGCGCAAAGAGACGGCCCGAACGGAGTCGCGACTGGACGCTCTGGATCTTCCAGTCCCTCACCTGGCCAGCGCCGTTGGCGCCCGTGAGCTCGACGGTGTTGCCGCCGTTCACGTAGCCGTAGGTGTTGATCCACTCGGTGTTCTCGCCCATGCGCCAGTCGAGGCGCGCCTCGCCACCGTACTTCTCGATGTCGAAGTCGCGGACGTTCGGCTGGCCAACGCGGGCGCGCGGCGTATTCGGCGTATTCGGGAACGTGGCCGGCTCGGCGGGATCGCGGAACTCGAAATCCTTCCCGCGCATGAACTCGCCCGTGAGCTTGAAGCCGAGGTTGTCGCTGACGGTGCCGGCGTGCCGGCCCGCGACGCGCACGACCGAACGCTCACCAGCGTCGAGCGTCAGCGTCGTGCCCTGGGACGTGAACGGCGACTTCGTGATGATGTGCAGCACGCCGTTCGCGCTGTTCGGGCCGTAGAGCGCAGCGGCGGGACCGAGGAGCAACTCGATGCGCTCGATGTCCTCGTTCGACGACGTGAAGAGGAACGGCACGTTCACGCGCAGCGACGGCACCGAGGCGAAGCGGTTGTCGATGAGCGTGAGCATTGCGCCGGAGAATACGTTGTTGAATCCGCGCGCCACGATGGCCGACTGCACGAGGCCCCCCTGCGCGACGTCGATGCCCGGCTGGCCGCGCACGTTGTCCATGATCGACAGCGCGGGCTTCTCCTTGATGGCTTCCTCACTCACCACGCTCACGGAGGCCGGCGCGTCGAGCACCTTCTCCTCGCGGCGCGAGGCGGTGGTCGTCACTTCGGTGAGCTGCGACGCGGCCGCCGTCATCACGATGCGAATCGTGGCGGTCGAGCCGGCGGTGACGGTCACCGTTTCCTCGCGCGGGCCGTAGCCGATGCGCGAAGCGACGACTCGATAGGTGCCGGCAGGCAGCAGGTCGATGCGGAAGGCTCCGGTCTCGGAGCCGTTCGCGCGCCCGACGAGGCGGTTGGCCTGATATGCCACCAGGCGCGCACCGGCGAGCGGCTGATTCTCGGACGTCACGACCGAGCCCGCAACGGAGCCCGTGGACTGCGCACTGGCCGGCGGCGCGAGTGTGAGGAAGGCGCCGAGCATGAGCAGGGCGACGAAGCGCGGGACCGGACGCGCTTCGGAGGAACGCGTGCGAAGCATGGAGAGTAATGGCATTGGGACGACGGAAGGGTGGAGGAAGGGGACCACCTTCATATCAGCAAACGATACTGGGAGGCCCGCTGGCGTCAATATGCAAATCGGTCTGGAGACTCAACTTGCGCGGAGCACGCGACCTGCTCCGGCCGCCGCTCGCTGACCGTCCCGCAGCGAAATCGCGCCGTTCACGACGACGGCTGCGATGCCCACGGGGTACTGGAACGGCTGCTCGAAGGTGGCCGTATCGGCAACACGTGCCGGGTCGAACACCACGACATCCGCGGCAAGGCCGGCGATCAGGCGACCGCGATCTGCCAGGTGAACGCGCGCTGCGGGGAGCGACGTCATTTTCCGGATCGCATCCGTGAGCGTGAGCGCCTTCCGCTCCCGCACATAACGGCCGAGTACGCGCGGGAAGGTACCCGCGCCGCGTGGATGCGGGCTGCCGCGCCGCGACGGACCATCCACCGCGAAGCCGCCGCCGTCCGAGCACACCATCGCGAGGGGATGCGCCAGGATGCGCTCGAGGTTCTCCTCGCTCATCGCAAAGCCGAGCATCCCCACGTTGCCCCCGCTGCGACGCAGCAGCCCCGTTGCATGAGCATACGGCTCGACGCGGCGCGTCTCCGCATGCGTCCCGAGCCGCCGGCCCTCCGCATCGCGATCCTCCGCAGCCCGCACGGACGAGATCTGCACGTTGTCCCACCCACCGATCAGTTCGACCTTGGCAAGCGTTTCCGCCTTGATGCGTGCGCCAAGGATCGGATCGTCGAGCCGGCCGAGGAAGGCGGTGGTGCCGCCGTCGCGGCTCCAGACGGGGAAAAGGCTCGTAAGCCCGGTGGAGTACGCGACATAGGGATATCGATCGAACGCGACGTCCATTCCCGCTGCGCGAGCGTCGGTGATGCGCTTGAAGACGACGTCGAGCTTGGGCCAGTTGCGCGGGCCCTGCGTCTTCAGGTGCGAGATGAGGAGCGGGCATCCGGCCCCCCGCGACACGGCCAGTGACTCATCGATGGCCTCGAGCAGCCGGTCGTCCTCGTTGCGCATGTGCGTGGCATACGGCAGGCGCCGCGACGCCAGCGGACGGCACAGCGCGATCAGCTCCTCGAGCGACGCGAATGCACCCGGCGTGTACTCCAACCCCGACGACGCACCACACGCTCCCTCGGCCAACGACCGCTCGACCATAGCGGTCATTCGCCGGATCTCGTCGTCCGTCGCTCGGCGATCGCCCTGCCCCACGACGGCGCCGCGGACGGAGCCGAGCCCCACCATCGCCGCGACGTTCGCTCCAGGCCTCAGGGCATCGATCTCGGCGGCATAGGCAGTGAAGGTGCGGTCGGCAGCGCCAGTTGCGCGGGAGCTGCCGTCGGCTCCGACGACCATGGTGGAAATCCCCTGCCGCACGACCGACTCGGCGCGGGGATCCTCGTTGAGGTTGCCGTCGCCGTGGGAGTGGATGTCGATGAACCCGGGCGCGACGGCGAGTCCGCGTGCGTCGATCTCGTCGCGGCCAGTGCCGGTGAGGCGTGGGCCGATCGCGGTGATGCGATCACCCGTGATGGCGACGTCGGCTTCGCGCCCCTCAGCGCCCGTGCCGTCGAAGACGGTGCCGTTCCTGATGATGAGATCATGCTGGGGAGCGCGCCGAGCGGCGGCGGCCGGAGTGGCGCACGCGGCGGCGAGGGCGGCGGTGCTCGTTGCGAGGAATGCGCGGCGGTCGAGTGTCATCGCTTCTTATAGTAGATGCAGCTCCGTGCTCGGCAAGAGCCTTTCTGCTCGGCAACTGCATTTTACCACGGAGGACACGGAGGACACGGAGGAACAACACAACCTTGCTAGTTGAGTAGCCGTTTGATGCCGTCTTTCAGGTGCAGTTCGTGAAAGTTCACGAGCAATCCGACTCGATGGCCGCTCAGCCTCAGATGTGAGAGCAGCTGCGCTTCGTAGACTCTATGGAGCTTGGCGACGGCTTTCAGCTCTACGACGACGGCTTCATTGACCAACAGGTCGATGCGATAGCCGACATCCAGGTTGACGCCCTTGTAGACAACTGGAAGCGGCACCTGAACGCTTACGTTCAGTCCACGCAACCGAAGTTCGTGGGCAAGGCATGCCTCGTAAGCGCTTCAAAGAAGCCCCGGGCCGAGATGGGAGTGCACCTCCATCGCGGCCCCTATGATTTCTCCAGTGATCTCGTTGGTCGGACGATCGTGAAGCGTCACGCAGTTCCTCCGCGTCCTCCGTGTCCTCCGTGGTAAAAACACAGAGGAAAGAGCCCAGCGCGGAGCCAGTGTACCGCCGACACGTCACAGAAACGTCATTTCGACTCAGAACGATGGCCCGAACCCAATAGCCAGCTTCCACGGCGCCTGATGATTCACCGGCCGCGCCACACCGACATGCACGATCCCGGAAAAGAACGTCAGCCCAAGGCCGAGAGTCGCCCGCACCCCATCCGTCGCGACGCCGAGTGGCCCAGACGCCAACTCCGTCCAACCACCCTGCACACCAATCGCAAGACCAGGCGCGAGGCCCGGAACCATCACACTCCGCGTCACCCGAATCGGCGCCCTCCACAGCGGTAACGTGTAGCCAGCGAACCCGCGAAACAACGCCGCCCGCTCTCCCGCGAACTCCTTGTACGCGTAACCCGGCAACGTCCCCCCTCCGCCCAGCTCGAACAACGCCTGCGGCGGAATCGCCGAGCCGAACACCGCGCCGGCAGCACCCTCGAGCGACACCATCAGCGGACCCCAGTATTGCCGTCCCGCCACCGTCACCTCTGCGCGCTGCCAGTCGAGATCGCCGCGCGCCGCCTCGAAATGCACCCGCGCTCCCACCCCCGGTTGCACGAAATCGCCCGACATCCCCGGATGCAGCTCGACCTCTGCACTCGCCAGCGCATAGTCCCCTTCGGTAACCGCGCGATTCAGCCGAAACGGCCCGCTGCCGAAGAGCCCTCGCGTCAGCCGCGCGCGCGCGTTGCGATCATCCGCAACGCCAAGCTGCAACGTCGCCATCGCGGTCTCCACGTTGCCGAGCACGCGCGTCACCGACATCATCGCGAGACGACGATCGACATAGTCGAAATCATCGACGGAACCAAGCAGTGCCAGCAGCCCTCCGCTCCGCGGCTCGGACGGCCTCATGAAGTCGTTCGTCGTTGCCAGCTGACGCTCCGCGCGGAGCCCGAACGTCAACGCCTCGCGACGGACGGTGCCGGATGCCCCGCCGCGCAGCGTACGCTCGGACCACGCGACGCCACCATGCGCGCCGAGCGTGACGCCGGGCGCCATGCTGCGCAGTTGCAGTTTCGCCTCTACGCCAGTGAACAATCCCTCGACACGATCGAAGCGGACGACGTTGCCGAGCGCGGTGGGACCCCAATCCAGCCGCGGCGGTCCTGACGTCTGCCACCGATCCGGTGCAAATTCACTGAAGTCGTCCGCATGCACGCTCGCGGTCGCGTCGCCGAGCGAGGCGTCCCAGTCTCGATAGCGGTCGATGCTGTCCGACGGCGCCCATGACAGCCGTCGGGCGACGCGATTCACGTCGGTGACGGCAACCGCTCCGCTCGTATCGTCGATCGTGTAATTGCTGAACGTGGACATGATCCGGATCGCCGCGCGCGATGCGCCGAGCAACGCGAACGTCGACTGCAGTTCAGTGCGCTGGAACGCCGGCAACCAGTACTTGCCATTCACCTCGGTATTCACGAACTCCGCATACGCAACGCCGATCAAGCCGGGCATGCGCGCGAACAGCGAGCGCTGCGCGCGGGGCGGCCCGAGCACGACGAACGAGCCTCGCAGGCGCACGATCTGGTGCCGTTCCGCATCGATGTCGATCTCGCCGTCGAACGCCGAGAGCCGCGTGGTGCCCGAGAGGTGAGGGGTCACGCGGAGCCGCACCACCGTGATGGCGCGATCGCCGGTTCGCAGGATGGTGATCGTGTCGCCTCCCGCAAACCGATAGTACCGCTCGCGATCGGACGCGAACGGATGCACCACGACGAGGGTGTCCGTACGCGTCGAGTCGCGTCGTCGCGCAGCCGAGTCGCCCATGACGATGCCGAGCCGGAGCCGCTCGCCGTACAGTGACGGCTCCGTCCAGCCGCGAACGAACGACAGCGTCGAGAACAGGGACCCGAGGCCCTGCTGGCGGTATCCAACCACGTGCATCGCGTACGTGCCGCCCGGCGCCCACGACATCGACGTCGCAAGCTGCTCGATCTGCGCCGCACGCTCTCGGCCCAGCGAGTCGCGGAGGAGTGTGGACAGTTCCGACTCCACGCGCGCCGTGTAACCGCGAAACTCCGGAGGCGGAGCGTGATTCGCAATTGCGGCACGATCGACGAGTGCCTTCACCGCGGGCGACGAATGCACCGATTGCTGCGAGATCCCGTCGCGCGAGCACGCCACGAGCAGGACGAACGCGGTGACCGCACGCCGCACGCTACGCATGCGTCATCCGAACCAGCGGCCCACGCGCCGCTGATACGCGATGTACTCCTCGCCAAATGCCGCGGTGAGGTAGCGCTCCTCGCGCTGGATCACGAGCCGGTCGAGCAGGATCATCACGACGGGCAGCAACATCATCGCCCACCAGCTATTCATCGCGAATGCCCCGCCGAGATACGCAGTCGTGAACCCGAGGTACATCGGATTCCGCGTGAACCGGTACGGTCCCGCCACGACAATGGTCGATGCCGGATTGTGTGGAATGATCGCCGTCCGGTGCCGCAGGAAGGTCAGCGCGCCCCACGCGGCAAGCAGCAGGCCGAGCGCAACCAGCGTCCAGCCGATGAGATCGCCGAGCCGCGCAGCACTCGCCGAGTCCAGGATCTCCAGGCGTCGAACGCGTGCCTCGAGCAACCATCCGAGCCCGAGGCCAGCGACGAAAAGCGTCGGAGGCGGGAAGCGCACACCGGGACCGCGATCGAGACCGGTCACGTTAGCCCGGAAATGACTGCACGTAGAACGCTTCCACCTTCGCGCGCGCCCACGGCGTCTTGCGCAGGAACGTGAGCGACGACCGGATGCTCGGGTCGGTCTTGAAGCAGTTGACGTCCACGCGCTTCGCCAGCCCTGGCCATCCATGCTCCTCGACGAGACGCTCGAGCACCGTCTCGAGCGTGATGCCGTGCAGTGGATTGTTCGGCTGCGATGTCATCCCCGTGCCTTGAGTGCCGTCGTCATCTGTCCCACGTGCCGCAGTGTGTGCTCCGCTCCATGAAACAAGAGTCCCAGCACCGTGGACGGAAGTCCCGCGCGCCCGACCTGCCTCGCCTGCATCGCGTCCTCAGCGCGTGTCGCACGTACCTGCGCCAGCGCACCTTCGATCGCCGCAGCGAAGGCGTTCGCGAGCTCCGCGGCCGTCACGCGATGCACGGCGGCGTCTGGCTCGAGCGCAAGTGCCGCGCGCTGCGCATCCGAGAGCGACTCGCCACGCGCGTATGTGAACAGCCGGTCCAGACTGCCGATGGCATGGAGCACGTGAAATCCCGCTGACGCCGAACGTCCTGTCCGCATCCAGAGTGCGTCGTCACCCACGAGCACGAGTGCGTCGTGCACTTCCTCTGCGGATTGCATCAACGAGTGCGCAACGGGCTGGAGGAGTGGAGCGACGTCCGCCACGGGCCCGCGCAGCCACACCTCCGGGCGACTCATCGTCTCGGCTGCGTGCCGAGATGATCGATCGCGAGGTTCGTCATCGTTCGTAACCCCAGATATTTCCAGATGCGCGACTCCCCGTCATCGTCGGCCACGTGGCTACTGCCTCCGGAGAATCTGAAGGTTGAACTCGCCCAGCAGCGCACGGAGCCGCGGATCGGCGGCGTGCCGCCAGATCGCCGGTTCGGCGGCGATGGACGCTGGTGCGTACCCGCCCGGAAGCGTCAGGCATCGCCGGAGCTGCGTGATCATGTGCTCCACATCGTCGAGGAACCCATAGATCTCCGCCCCGTTGCACGCCGTGAGCGCCGCCATCTGCCCATTCGGCCATTGCTGCGCGATCGGCGCGCGCTCGATCATCGTCACCGCGGCGATGGCGCGCTCACGCTCCCCCCGTGCGGCGTTGGTCCACGCGCGAAGCTCCCCATAGCGACGACCGACGGAAGGGCTCAGCCGCTCATCCCCCGGCCGGACCACGAGCAGGACCGCGGCAGAATCGAAGAGTGTTCGTGCCCGCGGCGCATTGCGGGCGCCGAGGTGGTACAGCCCCTTCTGGATGTAGAAGACGATGCTGTCGCTCCGCGTCGCCACGCCATACGTCTCCGGCGCGGCCTCGGCCAGCTCCCTGCGCGTTGTGGTGTCGGCGGTGCGGACGACGTACAGGTGGTCTGCCGTCAGGCGTCCGCCGCGCCTCCGGTACTCACGCAGCGCACCCGCTGAGCGCTCGAAATCACCCGCAGCCCGCGACAGCATCGCGATGCGCAGCATCAGGTCCGGACGGTCGGGCGCAAGCTCGCCGGCGCGCTGGAGAAATCCATAGGAGTCCCCGAAACGCCGCAACTTTTGCGCAGTCGTTGCTGAAACGATCAGGGCGTCAGCCGAGCGGGGTGCGAGTTGCGCGAGGTGCTGCACGTCTCGCCAGGCACCCGCCGAGTCGCCCAACAGCGGGAGCAGTTCCGTGCGGAGCCGAAGGGCCTGGACACTCGACGGACTCCGGGCCAGCACGCCCTCGACGATCGCTTCGGCCCTCGCCGTGAGCTCGCGCGCCAGGGCAACGCGGGCCGTTGCCAGCAACGCGCGCTCGTGTCCGGGGTCGATCGCGAGCGTGCGACGGGTAAGGACCGTCGCCGAATCGAGGAGATGCGGCTGCCCGGTGGCCTGGCCCACGCGAGCGAGCAGCAGCGCGGCGGTCCCGAGAGCGTCGGTGTACTGCGGATCGAGTTGGTATGCGAGCTCGAGTTCCCGAAGCGCCGGCTCGTGGTTGCCCGCGAACAGCGCGTCAACGAACGGATAGACTCGACTGCCGCGCACCATCGCCGCGAACGCCGCCGTATCGCGCGTCGGGCGCGCGTCGAGAATCGCATTCTCCTGGTCGCCGAGGAACACGGCGAGCTCCTGGGCGGCCTGTCGCGCGATCGCCTGCTGCGGCGTGAAGGGATCCGCGGGAGAGGCGATCAGCGGCTTTTTGACCCACTGCGTCGTGCCGGTCCGGACATTGACCAGCACGGGACTGATGCGCACCTGCAACGAGCCGTTCGGATCGCGGATCCAGCGGAGCGACGTCTGGAGCACGTGTCCTGCGCCGAGCGCGCGCCCCATCGTTTGGGCCGTGCCTCCTTCATCCGCGACGGCGAGCACGCTGCGCCGGTCGATGACGCGCACGCCGACGAGCTGGATGAGCTTCGCGGTGACGCCCAGCTCCACCCCCTCGGCAAAGAGGGAGTCGCCGACGACGCCGGAGCTCACGAACGGGAGGA
>JBKJMP010000008.1:0-13583 GCA_046596395.1 Gemmatimonadaceae bacterium | reverse complement strand
TCGTCATGAGCCGTGGCCGCCTGCTTACGTCGTAGCACGGCGACCGAATGTCGTCCTCGGCACACCGATATTCATGCGATAGCCGACATAGATGAGCAAGCGCCCCGCCAGCTCGGTGACGTACAGCACCTCGGTGTAGCACATGCGCGTGAAGGTCTACGTACCTGCAATCCCCTCCTCGAGCGCGTATCGCGTGAGCCCCGCGACGGTACGAATGCTCAGCTTCCGCATCACCGCCTCGCGGTGCGCCTCGACCGTACGCGGACTGATGCCGAGCGACGCGGCCACCTGCTTCGTCGTCCGCCCATTCGCGACGAGCGCCAGCACCTCCCGCTCCCGCGGCGTCAGCGTCTCACTCGCGCCCTCCGCGGGGCGCGCACGGATCGCATCCGTGAGGTGCCCGGCAACTGCTGGGCTGACGTACGCGTTGCCCGCATGCACGGCCGCGACCGCCGCGCGAAGCTCGGCCGGCGTCGTATCCTTGCGTACGTAGCCGTGTGCGCCGAGACGGAAGCTCTCGATCACGTACTCGGCCTCATCGTGCACGCTCAGCATCAGGATGCGCGTCGAAGGATGCTCGTCGAGCACGCGGTGGATGATTGACCATCCGCCGCCCCCTGGCATCGTGATGTCGAGTACCAGGACGTCCGGACGATGTTCGGCGACGGCCGCGAGCGCACTCTCGGCGTCGCCGGTGTCGGCCACCACCTCGAAGCCGCTCGTCGTGAGCACGCGACGCAAGCCCTCGCGTACGATCGCGTGGTCGTCAGCAACCACGATGCGGATCGGCACGTCGGTCATGGACTCGCGAGCTCCACGACGGCGCGCGCGCCACCGAGCGGCGATACGTCGAGGCGCACGGTGCCGCCGAGTGCTTCGATGCGCTCGCGCATTCCCACGAGTCCCTCGTGTCCGGGGTGTGCAGGTGCACCGTCCGCGGGGTATCCGCGCCCATCGTCATCGACGCCGAGCGCGATGCGTCCGTCGAGCTCGCGCAGTTGCACGGTGACCGTGCTTGCCCCCGCGTGTCGCACGACGTTCGTGAGCAACTCCTGGAGCGAGCGATACAGTGCCGCCTCGGCCTCCACCGGCAGCACGGGCAGGTCGTCGTCGATGGCCATTCGCAGCTGGAGTCCAGCGCGTTCGGTGGCCGTCGTTGCAAGCGCACGAAGCGACGAGACGAGGCCGAGGTCGTCGAGTAAGGCGGGGCGGAGGTCGTGTGTCACGCGACGTACGCTTCGCATTCCTTCGGCCACGAGCTCCTGTGCTTCCGCGAGGTCGGCGCCGACGTCCGCTGTGACCCGCTCGCGGATGAGGCCGAGTTGCAGCGATACGGCGGCGAAGAGCTGTGCGGTTTCGTCGTGGAGCTCCAGTGCAATGCGGCGGCGTTCGTCCTCGTGCTGCGCGACCATGCGCGTGGATAGACGCTGTAGCTCGACGCTCCGCGCGAGCAGGCGACGTCGGAGCTCGTCGCGCTCGATCGTGCGTCCGACTTGATGGCCGAGTGCGAGCAGGAAGCGTTCGTCGAGTGCGGTAAATGGGTCGCGTTCGTCGCCGACGATGACGAGTGCCGAGCTGGCCTGTTCGGGATCCGGCGTCGCGAAGAGCGGCAGGACGGCCGCGAAGGCGTAGCGGTGGCCGGTTACCGGGTCGGTGAGCGCCCCGTTTGGGGACACCGCGATTGTGTGCGCCTCCCATCCGGCGCAAACGCCCTCGCCCGCGGTGCAGCGCGTTACGCCATCGTGTGTCGCGAGCAACGCAGCACCACGGACGGTCGGAAGTGAGAGCGGTCGGCGGATGGTGTGCCGAGCGACGTCGCCGTCGTCGTCGGCATCACCCGTGACGGCGAGTGCGGAAAAGGCGCGAAGGCCCTGCTGTAGGTCGTCCATCACGAGCAGCAGCATGCCCACGCCTGCCGCGAGCGTGAACATGATGTCGAGGTAGTATCCCCACGGCACCCACGCGCCCTGCGCGCGGAGGAATGGGTAGTCGAGGTGGTGCAGCCCCCACAGCCCGAACGAGATGGTGAGGACGATTGCGCCTGGTGCCCGGACTGCGCGCCAGTGTCGCGCGAAGATCGCGGCGGTAGCAAGCGTTGCGGCGGAGAGGAAGACCACCGCGGGAATCGCGGCGGACAGGAATGAATCGAATCGATAAATGGCGAGGTACGACCACGCCGGCGGAAAGACCAGCGCGACGAGCCACCATCGGCTGCGCGGGAGACGAGTGGCGAATGCGAGTGCGGACCAGAGCAAGGCGAGCGCAGTCCATCCCGTGAGAACCTGGTGCCAGTACAACCAGACAGGCTCGCGGGAGACGAGGAAGCGCATGATGGCGCCGAGCCTCAACGAGTAGCAGAGCCACGCGAGGGTCCAGAGGGCAAAGTAGAGTTTTCGGAAGCGTTGGTAGAGGCCCCAGCTCAACAGGCCGAGGCCGACCGTGATGGCGGTCTGGAGGATCGCGGGGTGGAGTTCGGGCTCGGGGTTCACCTGTCAAAGGTATGGTTGGCGAGTCGATGGGTCTTCTTGCGTGAAGTCCAGAGTAAATGCAAACCCCTGACTCCAAACCCGGCTTGCAGACTCGAAAACCCTTCACTCCTAACCCTGAACCCCAGACTCGGCTTTGAAAGCCGGGTCGGGTGTGGGCGGTTAGGGGTGTAGGGTTGTTGGGTTTGCAGACCGAGTTTGGAACTGCGACTATGGTGCCTTCGGCACCAGGCGCAGCAGACTCTGCCGCTGACCGCCATCGCGTAGCCGCGCCACCACGATCATCCCACGCGTCTCTCGCAGCCGCTCGGCCGAGATGCTGTCGGGAAGCGCGAGCGTCGTGTCGCGAGTATTGAGCTTCGCCACCGCATCCCCGCGCTCGGACACCAGTTCCACGACGTACGCATCGGCGTCGGGAATCGAGCGCCATGTAATGCGTAACCCCGGCGCGAGAGCCACTCCCTCCGCCGGCGTGACGATGCGGATGGTGCCCTGTTCTTCCGCAGAACGAAACACTGGTTCATAGACGCCACGTGTGCGCCATAGCGCCGGCACTATAGCGACAACGAGCGCTGCTGCCGCGGCCAGCGCCCATATCGGAGTGGGCTTCCACCGCCTTTTTTCTCCCGCCGGCTGCGACACCGCCTGGAGCAAGGCGAGCTCACGCGTCGACTCACGGTTCGACAGCACCCGGTCGAGTAGCACTTCGCGGTCGTCCTCGATCATCTCGCCCGAGAGGAGCTGCTGCATCTCCTCGAGCGACGGCTGGTCGGTTGCAGCGTCGTTGGGGGCCGCGGGTGCGGTACGGTACGCGGCGTAGGCGCGACGCAGCTCGTCGTCGGTCATTCGCCTTGCTCCGAGCCAGGAGCGAGCGCCGTGCGCAGGTCGTCCAGTCCTCTATAGAGGAGGTTTCGGACTTTGGCCTCCGACCACTGGGTCATCGTGCTGATCTCCGTTCGTTCGTACCCTTCGAGGTGCAGCTGGACGACGATGCGGCGGTTGCGGGCCAGCGCGGCGAGCGCGCGGCGCATGCGATGCGCGAGGTCCTCCTGCTCGGAGAAATCGACGGGCTCCACTCGCAGTACCGCCGGAATGCGCACCGCCATGTCATCCAGCGTCTCCTCCCGACGTGCCCGCCTCTGTCGCAGCAGATCGATGGCCGCCGACATTGCGACCCGGTACAGGTAAGACGAGCCCAGCCCCTCTAGTTTCTCACGGGATGCGTCGGAGCGCCACAAACGGACGCGTACGTCCTGCAGGAGCTGGTCGATGTCGCTGGGATCGAGTCCACGCGAGCGCCCCGCGCGCTGCACCACGCCGGCAAATCGTTCGACGACGCTCGAGAGCGCGCGGGATCTGGCCGGATCGAGGTCGCCTTCCATTGGGGAACTGTAGCTTCCGGGGAACCGCTTTCGAAGTCCCGCACGAGGCGCGGATCCTGCTTTATTTCACGCTGTGACCACCAAGGCCGAAGGGCGTCCCCAGTCTCCCGGTGAAGAGCTCGCCAACAGCATCGTTCACGGCGCCGCGCTGCTCGCGAGCTTCGTGGCGCTGCCCGTGCTGATCCTGCGCGCCGCGGCCAGCAACGACGCGGCGCACATCGTGGGCGGCGCGATCTTCGGCACCACCGTGATCCTGCTGTACCTGTCCTCCACGCTCTACCACGCCTGGCGGCCCGGACGCACAAAGCACGTGTTCCGGATCATGGACCACTCCGCGATCTATCTGCTCATCGCGGGCACGTACACGCCCTTCATGATCGGACCGCTGCGCGGGCCGTGGGGTTGGTCGCTCCTGTCCGTGATCTGGACGCTGGCCATCCTCGGTGTCGTCGCCAAGTGCACCCTCGGCTGCCGCATGCCGAGGCTGTCCACGATCGTGTATCTGGCGATGGGGTGGCTGATCGTGATCGCGATGCAGCCGTTCCTTACGCACGTCTCGCCGGCTGGCATTGCATGGCTGGTGGCCGGCGGGCTGTGCTACACGGGAGGGGTGGTGTTCTACGTCAGCGACCAGCGCATCCGCTACGGCCACGCGCTGTGGCATGTCTTCGTGGCCGCCGGGACCACGTTCCACTTCATCGCGGTGCTGGGACACGCCGGTTCGCGCGCGGCATAGCGCCGGCCGGTGGCCACTTGGGGTCAGAGTGGGTAGGCGATTTGGGGTCAGAGTGGGGGGGCCGTTGGGGTCAGAGTGACTGGCCACCTGGGGTCAGAGTCGGTAGCGACCTAGGGCTGAGTCGGTAGCGATCTATAGCGATCCGGGGAGAGAGTAGATCCGCGATTGACTCTGACCCCAAGTGCGCCTTGACTCTGACCCCAACGGGCGCCCCAAAAGCGCCGGGGTCAGAGTGGATCCGCGATTGACTCTGACCCCAAGTGCGCCGCGGCGCGCTTCATCACGCCAGCCAGAAGCGAGTACGCCTCGCGCCATGCCGTGCGAACATCGGGAGTGAACGCAGCTCCGAGCTCGTACTCCAGAGCCCAGATCAATGCGGCCCCCACGTCGTCGTAGTCCTCCACTCTGACCCCAAAGCGCATGTGACGGCGCCCGGAGTCGGCCATCTCCGTCACCAGCAGGTCAGGCTGGTCGAGCATGCGCACGATCTCGGTGAGCATGGCGGCAAACTTCTTCTTCTGCTCCACCATGTCGGTATCGGCGAACAGCGCCGCCGCCCGCGGGCTCGACGCAAGCAGCCGCGCGTAGAACGTCGTGACCACGCGGTCGCCCATCGGTTGCATGGCGGCCCAGCTCTCCCTGATCAGGTGTTCGGCCTCTGGGGTCATGCACGCTCGCTGAAAGAATGAAGGCGCACGCGACCAGATCCGATTCGCGTATGCCTCCTATTCAACCAGTCCGGCAGCTACGCAGCAAGATCCTCCGCCGACGCGCCCTTCATCAAGGAAGCGTGCGCCGATTGGCCGACGCTCCCGCGAGGCGCTCGGCGCTCAGCTGATTCACTTTCTTGCGCGGCAGCAGCGCCGCGAATCCGCTCACCCACGCCTCGAACGCTGCATCCGATTGCTGCATCGTATCGACAAACCGTGGCAGCAGGAGCGGGTCCGAGTTCGCGTCCGCGAGATCGGGCACGCACGTGGTGGCGTACTGCACGCCGCACTCGCGCAGCCATGCGAGGAAGACGCCGTCGTAGTCGCCGCTGGGGTAGCAGAAGTGATCGAGCGGTGGACCATTGCCGAGGATGTCGCGCGTCGCCGCGGCGTTGTCCTTGATCTCGCGAACGAACAGGTCGTGGTTCCGCGGCGTGCGGTGGCGATGCGTGTGCAGCTGGACGTCCACGAGGTCGCGCGGCAGCGCGCGCACTGCGTCGGGCGTCATGATCTGGAGTACGCCGCTGGCGACGATCGCCCCGTAATTCACGCCCAGCGTCGCCGCGATGCGCGCGACGTACGCGTCCTTTTCCGGGGCACTCATACCCTGTCGTTGCGCGTACGCATGTAACGCACTCCTCGCGCGACCCCGCTCGGCGGCGCTCGCGACCGCCAGCGGTGTGGCCGATTCCGCGTGCGTCGCGACGTCAGCGCCACTCGCGCGCCCTTGCCAGACCACATAGCCAAGAACCGTGTCGAAAACCGGGAAGCGCGTGAGGCAATAGTAGGTCGTGAGGTAGAGCGTGGCCGGCGCGTTGAATTCGCGAAGCACCGGAAGCGCGCGGCGCTCGAAGTCCACGGCGCCGTCGTCGAACGTGAGCGCGACACTGCGCGGCGGCAGTGTGCCGTCGTAGAGCCGCCGAGTCGCCTCGGCGAGCGGAAGGATCTGGTATCCGCCCTCCTTCAGCGCACGGAGACGCTCGCGCAGCCGCTCCTGCGTGACGTAGAGCTCCGGATGCCACTCGTGCTCGTCGAGCATCGAAACGCCGTGATAGCACAGGATCATCAGGCGCCGCTGGCGCCACCTACTATCTCGAACGAGTGCGAGACCGCCGAGTCGCCGCGCGGTCCCGAGTATGGCGTCCTTCAGTCGCACGGTTCTGGTCCGGAGAGGGATCGCCCGCTAGCGCCTGCTGGTCGCGAGCTGAACGAAATCGTAGGTCTGCGACCACTGCGCCACCACGGCGTAGCCATCGTAGTTCAGTCTATTCGGATTGGAGCTCGGTCTCCAGCGGTCAGCGCGTGCGAAAAGCTTCAGGATGGACGTCGCGGTGGGGCGGAATCCGCCGCGATCTCCACGTCGCCGAAGAGTGCCTCGTTCGCCGTCCATCCGGTTGCTCCCTGCGGACGGATGAAGGGATAGTCGTTGCGCTCGCATCGCGCGGCGACGAACACGCGAGGAGAGACCGTATATCGCGGCTCGAGGTAGAAAAGGATGCCAGAAATCGGCGTATCGCGGCCCGGCACGTCGGAGCTGCTTCATGCGGAGTCTCCGCATGGGTGCGGGCCCCGAGCACCTCGTAGCCGCTGGCCTGCCCGCCATGCTCGAGCGATTGGGCTACCATGTCTCCCGACACACGGTGGAACCCGCCGCCGTCAGCTGGCGGGCCGAGGTGCGCACCGCATTCGAGCTCGCCGCTGAGATCGCCGGCCGGGTGTCTGCCGCGCGCGCTGCGGGGCGATTCCCCCTCCTGCTGGCCGGCAACTGCATGGCGGCGCTGGGCGTCGTCGCGGGGCTCGGTGCTGGGCACCGGCGTCCTCTGGCTCGACGCGCACGCCGATTTCAACACGCCGGAGACCACGACTGGAGGCTTTCTCGACGGCATGGCGATCTCGGTGATCACCGGCCGCTGCTGGACCGCCATGCCGTCAACGGTCCCGGGGTTCGTGCCCGTGGCCGAGCAGGACGTCTGGCTATCGGAGCCCGCGACTTCGATTCCACCGAGGCCGAGGCATTGCTCGCGTCGCCGATTCGGCACGTGCCGGTGTCCGACGTCAACGGCGCCTTGGGCGACGACGCGCGCCGAGAGCTCCGCACCTCGCAGACGTACGTGCACTTCGACCTCGACGTCCTCCATCCGAGTGAGGGACGTGTGAATCGCTAGGCCACCGACGGTGGGTTGTCGGCGTCGGCGTTGCGCGACGTCTTCCGCGGGCTCTCGAGCGTTGCGTCTGCGCTCACGCTATCCGCCTATGACCCGTCGCACGATGCGGATGGACGCGTGCGGGACGTGGCCATGAGTGTCCTCGAGGCATTCTTCAGCGAATCGGCAGCGAAATCATGAAGTGATGACTCTTCTCGCTGCCGCCCTCGAAGAATAGCGGTGAGCTCGGCGCCGCGATGATGCCCCCGGAGCGCGGTGCCGCCTCCGTCAGCGTGATGCGATCGCCGGTGGGGAGCACGTCGCACCCGTCGTTGCCGCAGCTCGCGCGGAACACGTACCCGATCTCGATGTCGCGCGTGCGATAGCGCAGCCCGAACGTCGGGCCCGACTCCAACCAGTTCTCGTGCTGGAAGCGCGTCGTCCGCAGGATGTTGTTCGTCTGGCGCAGGTCGTACGAGATGGCGTACATCGCGAGGCCGAAGTCCGTCGTCAACGAGCCTCGCGATGACGTGTCCTGTCCCCACGTCCGTCCCACACCGAGCCGCGCCTTGCTGTTCTTGAAGGTGAAGTGGTTCTCAATCGTGCGCGCTCCCGCGGGGACGATCGAGCCGTCCGTGCGGGTGATCGCTGTCTCGGAGTCGGCCCACGTATCTGCCGACATCGGCTCCAGCACCACGTCGAACCCGAAGACGAACGCGCCCGTGGTGCGCGCCGCGCCGAAGCCTACGTTGAACGAGTTGGTCGTCCCCGGATCGCGGGGGATGTTCTGGAGCACGTAGTTGGGGATCTTTGGGTGGTCCAGCCTGTTCGCCGTGGCCAGGGCACCGATGCGCCACCCTTCCTTGCCCACCGGCCGGGAATACTCGGTGTGTGCGCCCCAGATGTTCGTCTGATCGAGGTTCACCTCCTGCCGTTCGGTCGTCACCATCACTCGGCGCTGCTGGTCCCATACGTTCGTCGTGAAGTGGACGTCGTGCCGCATGTCCGTGCGATTCCGGAGCACGAGGAATTCGAGCGCGTGTCCGGTCCCCCATTCCTTGGTGGCACCGAGCCGCAGGTCGGTGACCGATCCATCCTGGTCGATGCGATCGCTGCCTCCGTACAGCAGGTCCACGCCGTCGATCGCGGAGAGGTCTGCATGGAACGCGCTGATGCCGACCGAGAGTCCCTTCTCGACCTGGTTCGCGAGCGATCCCATGACATAGTGGTTCGTTGCGGTGCGCTGGCTGGTGGGACGGTTCCAGGTCGGCCCTGCGCGGTCGAGCTGCTGGATAGCGCCGAGGAGCGCGCCGGCCCACTGTCCCGAGCTGGCGAGGAATCCGATGGGCAGCGTGCGCCCGCCTCCGCGATTGTCCGAGATGTTGTGCGTGTACGGCGCCGTGGTCACCGTCAGGCCACGTAGCCTCGTGGCCTTTGCCGGGTTGACGTATGGGTCCGAGAGCGTGTCATCGAACGCGATCGTGATTCCTCCCAGCCCCCCGCGGCTCGCCGGGTAGATCTGGAACTGCGCGTCCTGATGGACCGGCACCGTGCGCGGCGTGACGAGTTGCGCGGTCGCTGGTGCGGCGGATGTGAGGGTAACGACGAGAACGCAGCGTACGATGCAGGGGCGCATGGCTCACTCGGCCGGAAGGGAAGGGAGGTACTGTCCCAGCCCAACCCGACCGTCGTGATGCCCGTCACTTGTCGATGGGCCTCGGGCTAGTCCCTCCGCGAGTGCAGCAGCCCGGCGATGCCAAGACCGAGAACCGCGGCGCCGAGCAAGGCGGGTATGGGGTTCATAGCCACCTTCGTATACAGGCTCGTGCCTTTCACTCGGCCTTCGTAGCTGCCGTAAAGGCGGGCATCGCCCGCGCGTGGCGCGTACAGTGTGTCGTCGTCCTTTGCGGGGCGATTCGTCTTCGACCCCTCGAATGCGGTGCGCTCCTTGATTCGGTCGCCGAGTCCGGGTGCAAGTTTCTCGATGGCGGTGAGCATCCTGGCCGCGCCGCCGACGCGGAGGTTTCTGTGCGGCGACTGCGCGCAGGCGAGAATCGCGGTCGCTACCACCTCTGGCGCGTACACCGGCGCCATGTGTGTGGGCTCGACGTGGCACCGGGCTGGACGAGTGTCAGGTCACTTGGGGCGCCTTCCTTGTGTAGCTCCATGCGCAGCGTGTCCGTGAATCCCTTTACGGCGTGCTTGCTTGCCGCGTAGTGGCCCTGAAGCGGTAGCGCCGTTTCTGACAGTTCGCTCCCGACGTTGATCAGCACGCCGCCGTGCTTCCTGAGGTGCGGGAGCGCCGCCATGCTGCCGTCGGCGCGCGTCCTGAACCGGGACTTCCTCGATGAGTCCGTAGATCGAGACGCCGGCGTTGTTCACCCAGGTATTGATGCGCCCGTATTCCGCGATTGCCAGCGCGGCTGCGGCGTGCATGGCGTCTGCGTCAGCCACGTCGGCAACGACCCCGCGATCGTCTTCAGCCCGTGGCCCATCTTCCTCTCCCATGTTTTCGACGTGAATTCCGGGAGGGCAACAAACGACACCATCGACACTCCGCTCGAGGCTGCCCACGGGCTCACCGGCGCCAAGAAGTGCTCAGGTAGCGTCCGCGGACTGCGTGTCGAGCGCCGCCCAGCTGTCCGCGATCGCCTTTTCCTTGGAGAGCGTTACCACGGCGCCTTTCACGGTGACGCGGATGAACGGGCTGTGGTGGTATTGGCCCACCAGGACGGCGCGGGTCGTCCGCGAGTAGACCCGTCCCGCGCGGGAGATCTCGTAGAGGTCCTGGTATCCCGCGAGCGGGGCGCGCTCCTCGAGATCGATGTTCTTCTGTCCGCGGCTGGAGCTCTGGGTTTCGAGCTTTTTGCGCCGGTTGGCGTGATGGTGGCGACTGTCTCTTTGGCCCATGGTGAAACTTACCTACAGTCTGAGCGGATGCGCTGCACAGGCACATTGACGTCGAGCAACGAGCGCATCAGTACGCGTCGTCGCAACGCGGGCGATCGATCAGGTCGTTGCTGATGATGCCACCGCGCGATGCAGACGGTCCCTGAATGCGCGTCGTCGCGCGCGCCAATCGAGGGTTCAGGGGTGGCGTCGCCTTGCTTGACGAGCTCGGCTCCTGTCGGTCGACGCTGACCCTCGCCCTGCCGTTGCATGGATACTATTTGTTCGCCTTCGCCCAGGAATCGCGCAGCGTCACCGTCCGATTGAACACCGGACGATCCGGCGTCGAATCTTCGGCGTCCTGCACGAAGTAGCCGGTCCGCTCGAACTGGTATCGCGATGCGGGCTCGTCGCCGAGCACGCTCGCTTCGACGCGCGCGTTGCTGACGACGACCAGCGATTCCGGGTTCAGGCGAGTCGTGAAATCGACGTCGTCGTCCTCTTCGGGATCCGGGACCGCAAAGAGCTTGTCGTAGAGACGCACTTCGCACTCGACTCCGCGCACGGCGGACACCCAGTGGATCGTGCCCTGCACCTTGCGTCCGTCCGGCGCATCGCCGCCGCGCGTCGCCGGATCGTACGTGCAGTGCACCTCGACGATCTCTCCCGATGCATCCTTCACCACATCCGTGCACGTGATCAGGTACGCGTAGCGCAACCGCACCTCGCGGCCCGGCGCGAGGCGGTAGAACTTCTTCGGCGGATCCTCCATGAAGTCGTCGCGCTCGATGTACAGCTCGCGCGAGAACGGAACGGGACGCGTGCCCGTGAGCGGCACGTCGTGCGGGTAGTAGGGCGCCTCGAGTTCCTCGACCTGATCCGCGGGATAGTTCGTCAGCACCACCTTCAACGGCTTGAGCACGCACATCACGCGCGGCACGCGCATGTTGAGGTCATCGCGCACGTGGTGCTCGAACGTCCCCATCTCGATGCGCTGCTTGTTCCGCGAGACACCGATCGTGTCACAGAAGGCACGAATGGCTTCGGGGGTCACACCGCGCCGGCGCATGCCTGCCAGCGTCGGCATGCGCGGGTCGTCCCATCCGCGGACGTGCCCCTCGTTGACGAGCCGCAGCAGCTTCCGCTTGCTCACGACCGTGTAGTCGAGCTCCAGGCGGGCGAACTCGATCTGCGTCGGCGGATTCTCGAACCCTGCTTCGCGGACCAGCCACTCATAGATGTCGCGGTTGTCCTTGAACTCGAGCGTGCAGAGCGACCGCGTGATTCCTTCGAACGCATCGGACAGCCCGTGCGCGAAGTCGTAGAGCGGGTAGATGCACCATGCGTCGCCAAGGCGGTAATGCGCTGCATGGCGGATGCGGAGCAGGAGTGGATCGCGCATGATCATGTTCGGATGCGCCATGTCGATCCGCGCGCGCAGCACATGGGCGCCGTCGGGGAACTCCCCCGCGCGCATGCGCCGCAGGAGGTCGAGGTTTACCTCCACCGAGCGCTCGCGATCCGGGCTCGGCGTGCCGGCCGTCGTGACCGTCCCGCGCCCTTCACGGATTGCGTCCTCGTCCTGCGAATCGACGTACGCCTTGCCGTTCTTCACGAGCGCCTCGGCCACTTCGTACAACTTTTCGAAGTAGTCGCTCGCGTAGCGCTCCTCGCTCCACTCGAATCCCAGCCATCGCACGTCGTTCCGGATGGCGTCGACGTACTTCATGTCCTCGGTGAAGGGATTCGTGTCATCGAAGCGGAGGTTGCAGCGGCCATTGAAGTCTCGCGCCAGGCCAAAGTTGAGGCAGATGGACTTGGCGTGGCCGATATGGAGGAAGCCGTTCGGTTCCGGGGGGAAGCGGGTGGCTAGTGCGCGGCCAAAACGGCTCGTTGCCAGGTCGTCGGCAGCGAGGTCGCGAATGAAATTATTTCTTGGCGTGTCGGACACGGGAGGGCGGATAGAGTTACTCGGAAGCTACTGCCGGTCACCGGCTCATCGTAAACTGCGGGTTCTCCGGTCACCGGTGACTGCCCGGATAACTGGTCTTGTCGTGGACGGCCCTCTATCGGGCAGAATCGATCCAGGTTCTGGGTGAGCCGGGTGTTGGTGGTTGGTTCCGGGTAACTGACGTGGACAGGAAATGATGGCGGGTGCGTTCGAATGGTGAGGTGGTGTGCGAGGGAGTTGTCCATCCTTCGGCATCATGCAAGATCACCGAAAACTTCGCGTGTGGCAGCAGGCCCACGACCTGGCGATTCCGCCCGGCGCGCGTGTCGAAAGTTTCCGCGAACCGGCTACGGCTCGCTGAAGAACCAGCTCGTACGCGCCGCTGAATCCATCCCGATGACTCTGGTGGAAGGCTGTGGCGCGACGACCAATCACGAGTTCGCCCGCTTCCTCGAGATGAGCATCAAGTCCACCATGGAACTCGAGGAACAGCTCGAGCTCGCGAAGGACAACGCCGTGATGCTTTCGACGACGTGGCGCACCCTCACCTACGAAGCAGTCTCCGTCCGCCGGCAACTGTGCGCCCTCAAAACCCGTGTTCTGGGGAATGATGACGGTCCCTCGAACGTCAGTGACCCGTAACCAACCACCTTCAACCGGCTCACCCAGGACCTGGATCGATCCTGCCCGTTAGAGGGCTGTCCAAGAAAGGACCGGTTATCCGGGCGGTTACCGGTAACCGGCGAACCGGTGGTATCAATATCTATTTATGTCGGTAGTGGCCTTTCGGGGTGAGCCGCGCGGTCGTATTTCTGTCGGCATGCGCCTTCCGATAATCATCTCCGCCCTCCTGCTGCCCGCCGCCCTCGCCGCCCAGCAGCCCGCCCCCGATCCCTGCTCCGGCCACTGGGAAGGCACGATCGACCTCCCCACCGCCAAGCTCCCCTTCGATATCGACCTCGCACGCAACGCTGACCAGAGTTGCAAGGCCGACATCTCGATCCCGGCGCAAGGCGCCCGCGATGTCGCCCTGACCAACGTCGTCGTCCGCGCCGACTCCGTCCGCTTCACCATCCCCGGCGCACCCGGAACGCCAGCGATGGCCGGCGTCCGCAGCGCCGACGGCCGCACCATCAGCGGCACCTTCGCCCAGGGCGGCGCGTCGTTCCCCTTCTCCATGTCCATCGGCCGCTCGAGAGCCGAGCTCGCGAAAGCCTCGCTCGCCGGCCTCAAGCCCTGGATCGATTCCGCGCTCGTCGCGTGGAAGGCCGTTGGCCTCTCCATT